>JAKEEX010000528.1 GCA_022616315.1 Myxococcaceae bacterium | reverse complement strand
CCAGGCCATCCAGCCCGTGGCGCCGCAGACCCCCCGGGGCCTGGCGCTGGCCGGCTTCCGCTGCGATGCGGGGGTGGCGCGCAACCAGGGGCGTGTCGGCTCGCGGCACGGCCCACCCGTGCTGCGCAAGTACCTCGCGAACCTGCCGCTGCACCACGACTGGCCGCTCTACGACGCCGGGGACGTGGAGTGCGAGGGAGACGCGCTCGAGGCCGCGCAGTCCCGCTTCGCTGGCCTCCTGACGCAGCTGCTCGACGCCGGCCACCTCCCGCTCGCCATGGGCGGAGGCCACGAGATCGCCTGGGCCAGCTTCACGGGGCTGGCCCAGTGGCTCCAGGCGCGGGAGCGCACGCCGCGCATCGGCATCATCAACTTCGACGCGCACCTGGACGTTCGTGCGGGGGAGCGGGCCACCTCCGGCACCCCCTTCCGGCAGATTGCGGAGGACTGCGCGGCCCGCGGATGGCCCTTCCACTACTGCTGCCTGGGGGTGAGCGAGGCCGGAAACACCCGTGCCCTCTTCGAGCGTGCGCGGGCGCTCGGCGTCACCTGGCGCCGGGACGACGAGATGGGCGTGCTGCAGCTCGGCGAGAGCGAGAGGACGCTCGCGGGCTTCCTCGCACAGGTGGACCACGTCTACCTGACGGTGTGCCTGGACGTGCTTCCCGCGGGAACGGCGCCCGGCGTGAGCGCCCCGTCCGCGCGTGGCGTGTCGCTCGAGGTGGTGGAGCCGCTCGTGGACCTGGTGGTGCAGAGCGGCAAGCTGCGCCTGGCCGACGTGGCCGAGCTCAACCCCGGCGTGGACCTCGACGACCACACGGCGCGGGTGGCGGCGCGGCTCCTCTCCCGCGTTGCAAACCGCTGGCGCGGCTGAGCGGACCCTCCCCGCGCGGTGTGCGAAGGCCGGAAAATCGTGCACCGGGCGTCGTCCGCGCGTGTCGCACGAAAAGAGTGCGAGACAAGAGCGATGCATTTGGTGCTATTTTTCCCGGGTCTTTCCACCCATCACGCGGGAGTACCTGAATGGCTGCCAAGAAGAGCGCTGCGAAGGCCACCTCCACGGGCAAGGCGCCCACCAAGTCTGCAGTCCTCTCGGCCATCGCCGAGGACACCGGGCTCAGCAAGAAGGAGGTCTCCTCCGTCTTCGTCGCCCTGGGGGAGCAGATTGCGAAGAACCTGGGCGGTCGTGGCTCTGGGAAGTTCCAGGTGCCGGGACTGATGAAGATGAAGGTGGTGAAGAAGCCGGCCACCAAGGCGCGCAAGGGCATCAACCCCTTCACCGGCCAGGAGACCATGTTCAAGGCCAAGCCGGCCCGCAAGGTCGTGAAGATCCAGGCGCTCAAGGCGCTGAAGGACATGGTCTGAGCTGCTGATTCGCTGTGAATGGGAGGCCGGGGCACCCTGTGTCCCGGCCTTCTGCGTTCCGGCCCCCTGTGTCCGTTTCCTGGCCACGATTGTCCCTGCGTCCCGTGCGAAGCTCGGTGCATGCACAAGGAACATCGCTACGAAGTGACGACGCGCTGGACGGGCAACAAGGGCGAGGGAACCGCCCACTACCGCGCCTACAGCCGCAACCACGAGCTGTCCGCCCCCGGAAAGCTCGCCCCCATTCCGGGCTCCTCCGACCCTGCGTTCCGCGGTGAGGCGGAGCGCTACAACCCGGAGGAGCTGCTCGTCGCGTCCCTGTCCGCGTGCCACATGCTGTGGTTCCT
>JAKEEX010000527.1 GCA_022616315.1 Myxococcaceae bacterium | reverse complement strand
GAGCGGCTCGCGAAGCTGGTGGGCGGCGTGGCGGTCATCAACGTGGGCGCCGCGACCGAGACGGAGATGAAGGAGAAGAAGGCGCGCGTGGAGGACGCCCTGCACGCGACGCGGGCGGCGGTGGAGGAGGGCATCGTCGCCGGCGGCGGCGTGGCGCTCATCCGCTCGCTCAAGGCGCTCGAGGGGATGAAGCTCGGCAGTGAGCAGCAGTTCGGCGTGGACATCGTCAAGCGCGCGATCACCGAGCCCCTGCGGAAGATTGCGAGCAACGCGGGCCAGGAGGGCGCGGTCGTCATCAACAAGGTGAAGGAAGGCACGGGCGCGTTCGGCTTCAACGCGCGCACCGAGGTCTACGAGGACCTGCTGAAGGCGGGCGTGGTGGACCCGACGAAGGTGACGCGCACCGCGCTCCAGAACGCCGCGTCCGTGGCGAGCCTCCTGCTCACCACCGAGGCCATGGTGGCCGAGCGCCCGAAGAAGAAGGCCAAAGGCGCCGGCGCCGGTGGCGGGATGGGCGCGGAGTACGGCGGCGAGGACCTCGAGTACTGAGGCTCCCCCAGGGCGGGGTCACCCCGTGGGCGTGCTGTGCCGCGCCGGCGGGGTGGCCTCGAGCCCGAGGGCAGCCATGTAGACGACATTCCGGCTGCCCTTCTTCCCGCGGTACATGGCGCGGTCCGCCCAGTCCAGCAGGGTGGCCTTGTCCGTCGCGTGCTCGGGGAAGCTCGCCACTCCGATGCAGGTGGTGACGGTGAGGGCGAGCCCCTCTCGCGCGAGGAAGTGGTGCGTCTCCATGGTGCGCCGGATGCGCTCGGCCACCTTCAACGCTCCGCCGGAGTCCGTGCTGCGCAGGAGGATGACGTACTCGTCCCCTCCGTAGCGGACCACCACGTCGTTGTCGCGGACGCAGCCCTTGAGCACGCGCGCCACCTCGACCAGCAGCTTGCTGCCCACCAGGTGTCCGTGCGTGTCGTTGATGGACTTGAAGTAGTCCAGGTCCAGGAAGAGGAGGCTGAAGACCCCCTCGCTCGCCTGGGCGGAGGTCACCTCGCGGTCCAGCACCAGGTGCAGGTAGCGGGTGTTGAAGAGGTGGGTGAGGTCGTCCAGGTACGCCAGGTCCTCCACCTCGGCGAAGCGGCCCAGGTTGCGCAGGCCGAGCGCGAGGTGCTTCGCGAGGAAGCCCGCGGAGGGCACGGCGTCCGCGCGTGGGACCGCGTCGAAGAGGAGCACCGCCCAGCCGCGGATGCCGTCCGCGTCCGCCGCGGGCACCAGCAGCCCGAAGGGGCAGGGCCCCGGAAGTCCGTCGAGCGCGAGCGGGGCGGTGTTGCCGGACAGCCGCGGCGCCAGCACGGTGTCGAGCGGGGCGAGCTCCTCCGGTGAGAGCCCCTCGCCTCCGAGCAGCTTCGCCGTCTCACCCTGGCGTGCATAGACGAGCACCGCGCACGCCCCGGTGACCGCCGTGAAGGCCCCGCTCACCACGGGGAGCAGGTGCTCGCGGTCCAGCGTCGTGGCGATGCGCTGGCCGTGCTCCAGGAGCATGAGGTGGTGGCGCAGGGACTCGTTCTCCCGGAGCAGCTGGCGGCTCGTTAGCGCGCGCGCCACCGCGTGCTGAAGGGCCTCCGGGGCCACCGGCTTGACGAGGTACTCGGCCGCGCCGCTCTTGATGGCGCGCACCGCCGGGTCCACCTTGTCCAGCGCGGTGATGACCACCACCTCCACGCCAGGGTGCTGCTCCTTCACGTGCCGGAGGACCTCCATGCCGTCCCCCTCGGGGAGGATGAGGTCCGTGACGACGGCGTCGAAGGGAGTCTGGGCGATGGCAGCCTTCGCTGCCGAGAGACTTCCCACGGCCACCACCGAGTGTCCGGCCGCGGTCAGGTAGTCCCCGTAGAGGGCGCGAGCGACCTTCTCGTCGTCCACCAGGAGGATGCGCGTCATGACGCCTTGCCCTTAGCAGAAGGGGGCATCGCGCTGCTACGGTGCCCTCCGTGGCGGGCTTCGAAAGCGGACGTCGGATGTGCGTGCTGATGGAGGCGGGGCCCACCCGCTTCGCGGTGGACGCCACGGCGGTGACCGAGGTGGCGGCCGTGGGCACGGACGGGCGCACGATTCGTGGCCTGATGGAGCTGCAGGACCTCAGCGTCCTGCTCGGCGGCCAGGACGAGGTGCGGCCCGGCATGGCGGTGGTGCTCGACGTCAGCCCCACGCTCGCGCTCCGCGTGGCGCGCGTGGTGGAGGTGGCGGACGTGGCCCGCGCGCCCTCCTTCCTGTTGCCCCCCGGCCTCGGGGACGTGCTCGCGCAGCTGGCGCGCGGGGCCTTGCTCCACGGAGGGCAGCTGTACGTCGAGCTGCACCCCGAGGCGCTGCTTCACCACCGGGGTGCCGCGTGTGCCCCCGCGCGTCCGGTGTCCTTCGTGGAAGCGCCTCCCGAGCGCGCGCTCGTCTTCGAGTCCCAGGGGCGCACGTACGGTGTGCCGCTGCCGCTCGTGAGCCAGGTGGTGATGGCGGGGGAGGGCTTCTGCCCACTGCCTCTGGCCTCCGGGCCCGTGAGCGGCCTGTACCCGCACCACCAGGCGCTGTGGCCCATCTGTTCGGTGCCCGCGCTCCTGGGCGCCGTCCCGCTGTGCGAGCCCTACTTCATCCTCACCGAGCTCGCCGGTCAGAGCGTCGGCCTGTGCGCCCGCCAGGTGCTCGGAGTCCACGGTCCCTTCGCACCCACGGACACGCTCGGGGAGCTCCGCACCGCCCGGCTGCCGGCCCCCGTCCTGTTCCTGGACCTGCAGCGCATGTTTTCTTGATTGGCACAAGCCGCGGCCCGTAGATTCCGACGAGGGACTTTTCTCCAACGATTCCGTAGGTTTTTTCACGCAGGGCCGAGGCACACACCATGCCGAAGACGATGCTCGTCGCGGACGACTCGCTCACCATCCGCAAGGTGATCGGGATGATCTTCGCGACGGAGGACTTCCAGGTTGCCACCGTGGACAACGGCCTGGATGCCATCGCGAAGGCGCGTGAGCTGCGTCCGGACATCGTGCTGGCGGACGTCAGCATGCCCGGCAAGAGCGGCTACGAGGTCAGCGAGGCCCTCAAGGCGGACCCTGCCACCGCCGGCATCCCCGTGCTCCTGCTCGCCGGGACCTTCGAGGCCTTCGACGAGGCGCGTGCGCGGGCCGTGCGTGCGGACGACGCCATCAGCAAGCCCTTCGAGAGCCAGGTGCTCCTCGACAAGGTGCGCACGCTGGCCGGCGTGAAGGGTGCGGCGCCCACGCCTCAACCCTATGCGCCTGCGCTGGCTCGCCCCGGGGCACCTGCTGCGGGTGCTCCGGCAGCCGGGTCTCCGGGCCGGGGGATGACGCCAGGTGCCCAACCCATGGCGCGACCTGGAGTGCCCGGTGGGCCCGTGGGGCTGCCGGGCCCTGGGATGCCGCCTGGGGCGCGTCCAGGAATGATGCCGGGCATGCCGCCCGGTGCTCAGCCCATGGCGCGGCCCGGGATGCCCGGTGGGCCGGGGGTGCCGCCCGGTGCGCAGCCGATGGCGCGTCCAGGGATGCCGGGTCCCGGCATGCCGCCGGGGCCAGGGATGCCGCCGGGTGCACAGCCGATGGCGCGCCCGGGGATGTTGCCCGGTGGGCCGGGCATGCCACCTCCGGGCATGCGTCCCGGCGCGCCCGGGCCAGGAATGCCACCCGCTGGGCCGGGTGGACCGCCGGGCGCACAGCCGATGGCACGACCCGGGATGCCGGGCGGACCCCAGGGTCCGGGGATGCCTCCGGG
>JAKEEX010000526.1 GCA_022616315.1 Myxococcaceae bacterium | reverse complement strand
CGTCCACCCCGCGACGGTGTTCGGCAGCAGGCTCGGGACCGAGGTGGAGGTGGCGGCACAGGCAGACGGCGTCTGGCTGGTCCGTCGGGCGCGCGGCACCCACCGTGAGGACGGCGCGAGGTCTGCCGTCCCCGTGCGCTAGAAGGCGGCATGGCAATCTCCTCCCGCGCGCTCCTCGAGCAGCTCACCTCCGGCCAGCCCGTCTCCGGCTTCCCTCCGGACGCCGTGGAGAAGGCCCGCGCTCTCGCCGCCGCGCCTGCGCAGGCTCCTTCCGCAGAGGTCGAGGCGCTTCCCCTTCCCCTCGCCCTCGCCGTCCTGGACGCGAGCGTGCGGGCGCGGTCCCCCGAGCTCGCGCTCGCGCTCGGCTCAGCCGCCGCGAGGGACCTCGCCAGGGCGGCGAAGCGAGCGCTGTACCAGCTGCGGACCTCGGGGGTCACCGTCCCGGAGGCGCCCGCGACTCCGCGTGCACCCGCGCCCACACCCGCGCCCTCGCCCGCGGAGGCCCTGCCTGCCGTGGCCACGGCGCTCGCTGGGACCGGCGACTTCGCGCTGCTGCTCGCGCGCCCGGTCCGCGGCGGCCTCGAGGTGCTGCAGCTCCTCCTCAGCGACGAGGTCGGCGTGCGGGAGGTGTCGCGGATGGACCTTCCGCGCGGGGGTTACTCCAAGCTGGTGAAGCAGCTCCGGCGCGATGAGCAGCTGCCCACCCTCGAGCTGACGACCTCCGAGGCCACGGACGAGGTCGCTCTGGCGGCCGGGCGCAACCTCGGCACGCGGACGCCGTTTCCGCAGGGGCTCGAGACCGTGCTGCGGCACCTGGGTGTGCAGCCGCGTGTGGAGACGGAGCCGCTGCCGCCACCCACCCCGGAGGACGTGCGCCTCTCCAACGAGGGCCAGACCCTGCACCAGGAGCCGGAGGTGGCCGCGTGGTACCCGCCCGAGCGCGAGCTGCGCGTGCTCTCGGAGCGACTTGCGGTGGTGGAGACGAGCCCCCTCGCCCTGTCCGACGTGCAGCGCGCCGAGCAGATCCTCACGTCCGTCCGCGCGCAGGCCCATGCGTTCTTCACCGAGCCCATGCGGCAGCTCTACGCACGGCGCCTGTGGTGGATGGCCCGCTTCTTCGAGCGGACGGGCCGGGCCCACGCAGCGGAGGTGGCCCGGGCCGAGGCTCGCCGCCTCTTCCAGGGTGAGCTGTCACCCTTCCCACGCTTCGCCGAGGCGCTGTTCGAGAAGGTGCTCCGGATGCCCTCGCAGCCGGGCGTGGAGGCGGGAGCAGGTGAAGGGGTGTCCGGGCCTGCGGAGCCAGGGGGCTCGGCTCCTCCGGCAGAGCGGCGCAGCCCCGGGGGCATCCTGTTGCCGTGATGGGAGCGGCCTACGCGATGTGGAACGCGAGGAGCCGCTCCAGGTTCTGCTGCTCCCAGGCGTGCGCGCGCGTGTAGTCGTGGAAGCGGCGCTCGTGCTCCATGAACTCCGGCGGATGCAGGCAGCGCTTTCCATCCTCGCGGCGGCGCGCCTTGTAGACGTGGTGGAGCATCTCGTGGAAGACGATCCACTCCACGAAGTAGCGGGGCACCGTCGGGTGGTCGAGCGCCGGGTGGATGCGGATGACCTGCGAGTCCGCCGAGTAGGAGCCCATCTTGATGCTCTTGCGCGGCTTCCTCACCCGCGGCGCTGGGCCGTAGGTGATGGCCGCGGTGACGGCCTGGCTCCGGAAGTAGCGGCGGTTGAGCGCCCGGAAGATGTCCTCCAGGTCGTGGTGCTCACCGACCGGATCGATGCGGAGCCGCTTGCGCAGCTGGGCCGGGGACTGGCGCCGGATGAACACCTTGTTGCGCTCGATGTACCGGTCCAGGAGCGCGGAGCTCACCGGGTCTCCCGTCCGGATGAACGCGGCCAGCGCCGCCACCACCTCGTCCGAGGCCGCCAGGAACATGTGGTGCAGTCGCACCCTCCACACCCCGCCACGCCTCTGGTAGGTCACCATCGTGTGGGTGTTGTCGTGGATCTCCACCAGCGCGCGGACCTTCATGCGCGCGCTGAGGCGACGCTCGAGGATGCGCGTCCAGACCTGGACGAGACGCTCCGGTTCCGCCGTCCGGGGCAACGGACGGGAGATCCGAGGTGCGGTGTAACCCCTCTGGATGACTGACGTTTCTTGCGGCGCGAGGCGGGCCATGGCGACAGTGGGAGATCTTAGAAGGACCCCGGATCGCTGTAAACGCACACTGTCGTCTAAATTTCTCCGTCATTTCAATGGGTTGGAGTGCCGTCCAGAGAGCGTCTCCCCCTCCCTCGTGGAGCGGACAGGCAGGCGAGCGAGCATGGCGCACCCAGTGATTTCAGGCACTTGAGTCGGAGGACCGACACGATGCGGCGACCACGGTTTCTCGAGGGGCTCTCTCCAACACTCCACATCGCGCACCGGGGCGGGGCGGCGCTCGCGCCGGAGAACACGCTCCCCGCGTTCGAGCAGGCCGTGCACCGCTTCCGCACGGACATGCTCGAGCTGGACGTGCAGCGCACGCGCGATGGCGAGCTGGTGGTGTGCCACGACCCCACAGTGGACCGCTGTACGGATGGTCAGGGGCGTGTGGCGGACCTCGCGCTCCGGGAGCTCGAGGCGCTGGATGCCGGCTACCGGTTCACCGCGGATGGAGGACGCACATTCCCGTTCCGCGGCACGGGCGTCCGGCTGATGACGCTGCGCGCGCTGCTGCGCACCTTCCCGGCCCTGCGGATGAACGTGGAGCTGAAGCCGGAGTCGGCCGGAGCGGAGGAGGCCCTCGTCCGACTGTTGAAGGAGGAGGGCGCGGTGGACCGGGTGTGCCTGGGGAGCGAGTCGGACGCCGTGGGCGCGCAGCTCCACGCGCTGCTCCCGGACGCGTGCCACTTCTTCCCGCGCGACGCGCTCACGGTGCTCGTCCTGGGCCTCAAGCTCGGCGCGCCGCCCCCGAAGGACGACCGCTTCACGGTGCTCGACATGCCCTTCGCGTTCGACGGGGTGGAGCTGGTGAGCGCCGCGTTCCTCGAGAGGGCGTCGGAGCGGGGTCTCTGGGTGAACGTCTGGACCGTGGACGCGCCGGACGACATGCGCCGTCTGGTGTCCATGGGGGTGGGCGGAATCATGACGGACCGGCCGGACCTGCTCCGCGACGTGCTGGACGCTGCGGCGCGCACACGCTGACGGAGGGTGCCTTCGCGCTCCGCCTCGGATAAAGCGCCCCGAGCGAGCCTTCGAGGTGCCCCCATGCCCGAGCTGTCCCCCAAGCCACCGCGCGAGAGCGAGGTGGTGATGACCCAGATGATCCTCCCGCCCGACACCAACATCTTCAACTCGGCCTTCGGCGGTCGGGTGATGGAGTGGATCGACATCGCGGGTGCCATCTCCGCGCAGCGCCACTGCCGCCGGCCCGTGGTGACGGCGTCCATGGACGAGCTGCACTTCCATGCCTCGGTGCAGGTGGGGTGGAACGTCACGCTTCGGGCGCGGGTGCTGGCGGCGTTCCGGACCTCGCTCGAGGTGGGCGTGAAGGTGACCGCCGAGAACCCGTTCTCCGGAGAACGCCACCTCACCACGAGCGCGCTGATGACCTTCGTGGCCCTCAGCGGGGACAGGACGCGCGCCGTGGTGCCCCCGCTCCTCCTGGAGACGGAGGCCGAGAAGCGCACGTTCGAGGAGGCCAAGGCACGGCGCGCCGAGCGCCTCGCGCGCAAGGACAAGCTGGGCGACTGGCAGCGCGTCTTCGGGGAAACACCCTGAAGCACCTTCCCCGCTCAAGCCACTCCCCCCGCTCCCTCGGTGCCACCTCCCCTCTCCCCCTGGGAGAGGGACAGGGTGACGGGACTGTGCATCCAGGACGCCTCTCAGCGCGCGTTCAGGCCGGCCTTGTGCGAAGCCGCGAAGACGAGCGCCCGAAGCTCCGATGCCTGCAACCGATGCAGCCGCGGCGCGGCGCCTGAGCGGGGCTCCAGCCGGTAGGCCGCAGCAATGTGGAAGGGCCCGGGAGGGGGAGGTCGCTCTTGGGGCAGGAGTTGGAGTGCACTGAGGCGCTCCCCTTCGAAGTTCATGAGCTCACAGGTCCAGTGGGGAAGGCCTTCTGAGATCTCGCGCCAGAGTTGAGGCGGCAGCTCGGACGCGAGAAACGTCACTGGCCGCGGCACGGGATGAACGCGTCCCAATTCATCGATCGGGGCGAACTCATCAGATAGGTAGGTCCATCCCCGTCGGGCAAGTTGCGTAGAGAGCACACTCTTCCCTGCACCACTGGGCCCGAAGAACAGAACGGCACGGTCACGCCGCGCGAGCACGGATGCGTGAAGGACTGCGCGTCCCCGTCCGGGGCGGAGCACCCGCTCGTAGAGCAGCCCCATAAGTGCCGGCACGAGCATGTCCCGCTCGTCGAACGTGCGAACCGTCACACCTTCCATCTCGAGCCGCGGTGCGGCGACATCCAGGGTCCGGAGCCGCACGTGCACGGACTTGCCATGCGCGTGCGGAAAGAGCCGAGACCAGCAAGCGACCAGTTCCGCGTGCTCCGGTTCGTCACAGCGGACGACATACGGCTCGCCATCGAGCGCAAGGTGAACCTCGCTCACCTCAGCCCTCCAGAAGGCCGTGGGAGGCGAGGGTCTCCAGCGTGCGTCGCACCTCATCCCCCACAGCGCGCGGCTCGAGCCCTGGGAGTGTTTCGAGCACCTCCTGCGCGATGGCAGCGGCGTCCCTGCGCCCGTCACACAGGTACCAGATGGCTGCAGCCGAGCTGTTGAGGCTCACCACCTTCTCGGTGGCCGAGTCGAGCAGCACCACCTCGGCGCCCCCGGCGAGCTCGCCAACGACAAGATCCTGCCGCCGCCTGGGGATCGCTCCGCTCACGAATTCTCTACTGCTCGGAATCGTCAAACCCGAGCTTCGGCTGACACTTCTTGTGGTCCGGGTTTTTGTCGCAGAACGACGTCTTGGCGAGCGCATCCCGTGAAAGGACGAAGCTCGCGAGGACCGCAGGTGCGATGAAGCCGCTCTTCAGCAGCTTGCGGCGCGCAAGCTGTGCGCCGTCGTCGACAGATGGCGGCCGGGAACCAGTGCCCGCTTCAGCCTTCTTGGATGCCTCGCTCACGTGCCTCTCGCTCTGCTGGGCGCACAGGCGCCCGAGCTGTCACAGGTGCAATCCGACCGGAAACTATCACGCCTCCGGGCGCCCCACCTCGCCGCCCGGGACGGACGGGCAGGTGGCCGTGGCAGCACTCCGCCAGCTCAGGTGGTGAATGACGTCCCGCAGCCGCAGCTGGACTTGGCGTTCGGGTTGCTGAACTTGAAGCCCGCGCCCTGGACGCTGGTGACGTAGTCCACCTCCGTCCCGGACAGGTACTGGGAGCTGAGCTTGTCGGTCGCCATCTTCACGCCGTCCTGCTCCCACACGAGGTCCCCCGCCTTCGTCTCGGGGACGAGGTTGAGGTCGTAGCCCAGGCCGGAGCAGCCCGCGGGCACCACGCGCACGGTCAGGTAGTAGCTCTCGAAGCCCTGCTGCCGGCTCACGTCCTTCACCTGCTGAACGGCGCGCGCGGTGAGGGTCAGCATGGAGGAGGGGACGCCCTCCTGGGGCGCTGCGGGCTGGGTGCTCTGGGGAGTCGTGTTCATGGGGTCCTCTGAAGCAGGCGTGTCGCTCGGCGTCGAGAGATAACTTCAGGCCGGGGAAATGTCATCCGCTCTCCCTGGCTGCATGCCTCCGGGCCACCGCTCGCGCCCACGGTACCCCGGCGTGCGGGCGAACCGGTCGGCCGGACGCCGAAGGGCCGCCTCCGCGCCACTCCCGCCCTGAAAGCCCAGCCGACGCAGAGTATACACGCCCCCACCATGGCCCCCACGTTCCACGAGCTCCTGGCGTCAGTGAAGAGAGAGATCCGCGAGGTCTCCGTGGACGACGTCCGGCAGATGCTGGACGCCGGCGAGCCGGTGAGGCTCGTGGACGTCCGCGAGTCCGAGGAGTACGCCGCCGGTCGCTTGCCGGGCGCGCTCTCGGTGCCCCGCGGCTTCCTGGAGCTGCGCATCGAGGAGAAGGCCGCGCGCCACGAGCGGCTCGTCGTCTACTGCGCGGGCGGGACACGGAGCGCGCTCGCCGCGCGGACGCTCCAGGAGCTCGGCTACGCGAGCGTGGTGTCCATGGCCGGTGGCTACAACCGCTGGACCGACGCCTCCCACCCCGTGGAGCGGCCCTTCGCGCTCACCGCGACGCAGCGCGAGCGCTACCGCCGCCACCTCGTCATCCCCGAGGTGGGCGAGGAGGGCCAGGTGCAGCTCCTGAAGTCCCGCGTGCTCGTGATGGGCGCGGGTGGCCTGGGAAGTCCTGCGGCGCTCTATCTGGCCGCCGCCGGCGTGGGCACGCTCGGCATCGTGGACATGGACGTGGTGGACCTGAGCAACCTGCAGCGCCAGGTGCTCCACACCACCGGGCGCGCGGGTCAGCCCAAGACGGCCAGCGCGCGTGACGCTCTCCAGGCCCTCAACCCCGACGTGCGCGTCGTGCCCTTCCAGGAGCGCCTCACGCGCGAGAATGCGCTGACCATCCTCCAGGACTTCGACGTGGTGGTGGACGGAGGGGACAACTTCCCCACACGCTACCTCCTCAACGACGCGTGCGTGCTCCTGCGCAAGCCCCTGGTCCATGGCTCCGTGTTCCGCTTCGAGGGACAGGTGACGACGTTCATCCCCGGGCAGGGGCCCTGCTACCGCTGCCTCTACCCTGCTCCTCCGCCGCCGGAGCTCGCCCCCTCGTGTGCGGAGGCCGGCGTGCTCGGCGTGCTCCCCGGTGTCATCGGGCTTCTCCAGGCGACGGAGGCGCTCAAGCTGCTCCTCGGCCGCGGCGAGCCCCTCACCGGGCGCCTCCTCACCTTCGATGCGTTGGGCACGCGGTTCTCGGAGCTCAAGCTGCGGCGCGACCCGGCGTGCCCCGTGTGCCGTGACGGGGCGACGGTGGAGCTCACCGACGCGGCGTTGCTCTGTGCCAGTGACACCTGATGACCATGCCCGTCCCTGAGATCTCACCCCAGGCACTCGCCGAGCGACTCCGTGGCCCCGCGGAGAAACGGCCCGCACTGCTCGACGTCCGCTTCCCGCATGAGCATG
>JAKEEX010000525.1 GCA_022616315.1 Myxococcaceae bacterium | reverse complement strand
TACGTTCCAACCCCGCACCGTATGCAACAGGGCCCCTGTTCGTCCTACGCACGCTGAGCACGGCCTTGGCGCGCTGGGAGGCCAGGTCTGCCGTCTGGCGCAGCTCGTGGGCCGTGACCTGGGTGGCCTGGAGCGCGCGGGCCTGCTCGCCCACCACCACTTGCTGCTCCTGGGCCGCCACGTTGAGCGCGCCGGTGCTCTCCGCCAGGCGCTTCGCCGCGTCCTGCAGGGTGTGGCTGCTGCGGCGCAGCAGGGTCAGCATCAGCGCGAAGGAGCCGGCGAGCTGCTCCAGCTCGTCTCGTTGCTGGAGGGACGCGCCGAACTCGGTGGCACGCTGCTCCACCTCCTTCGCTCCACCCAGGGCCCGCTCGGCCTCCACGAGATCTCCCTGCGCGATGTGCTGAGCCACCAGCCGCAGGCGCTCCACGGGGCGCACGACCTGGGTGCCCACCAGGAAGGTGAGGCCGAGCCCCACGATGAAGAGCAACCCGGACACCAGCCCCACCACCAGCAGGTTGCTGCGCCGCTGGGCTTGGAGCTGCTGGAGACCGAAGCCCACCACCATGCGGCCTTGCGTGCCGGTGCGTCCGGTGATGGCCGCGACCACGTGGATGCGGTCCTCAGAAGAGAGCACCGCGGGCTCCTTCTCGGGAGGGGTGGGCAGCTCCTTCGTGGGCGGCGCGGCGCTCGCGTTCCACGACGAGAGCGGCGTACCGTCCTCACGCAGCACGAGCGCATAGAGGGCGCCGGGGGTGGAGGCCAGCCCCCTCAGCAGCTCGTCTGCTCGAGCCGCGTCGTCGAACTCGAGCGCGGGCGCCACCGCGGAGGACAGCACCGTGGCGATGCCCACGCCTCGCTGCTCCACGGAAGCGCGCGCGAGCGAGTCCAGCTCGGAGGGGAAGAAGGCCAAAAGGAATAGGGAGATCGCAGCCAGCAACAATGCCACCAAGGCCACGAACTTCATTCGCAACGACTGCTGCCGGAAGGAGAGCCTCATGGATGTGCGCAGTGGGGAAGGACCATAAGCGAACCTCAACGTTCCTAGGAAGATGCCTAGATTTTTCCGCCATGGCGGACGCGCGCTGGACCAACCCCACACACCCAGAGCGTGAAAGGCAAATCAGACAAAACAAGAATGACAGGCCAAGGATGCGGGCGTGGAGCCCGAGGCGTGGGCCCGGGCGCCTCGGAAGGTTCCGCGGTCATCTCACCGCGAGTGCGTTTCGTTGCCCCCAAGCCTCGAGGACCGGAGGGGCCCTCGTCCCGAGCTCGCGAGGAGGAGGGACTGTCTGCCTTTCGGTCAGGGCCAGTTGCAATCGCGTTACGGCCTTTGCATCAAGGGGGGGTGTTCTCGACGCCGCTGCTGGACTTCGGTCGCTATCTCGGGATCCCGGTGCTCCGGGTGGAGCAGGGCGGGCTCGTCCTGACCGAGAGCACCTATGCGCCCGGGACGGTCCTCCCGCTGCACCGGCACCGCAACGCGGGCTTCCGGCTCACGATGGAGGGCGGCTTCACGGATCTGCTGGAGGGCCGCGCTCGAGAGCGAGGGCCCCAGGCGGTGGACTTCCATGGGCCGGAAGAGGCGCACTCCCAGAAGATCGCCGACCGCTTCACGCGGACCTTCAACATCGACTTCTCCGAGAGCGCCTGGCAGGCGCGGCAGCCGCTGGTCAACCGGTTGAGCGGTGGGATGGAGCTGCCCTCGGGGGTTTTGGCCCCGCTCACCGTGCGCATCTACCAAGAGTTCCGGCGGAACGACGACATGTCTCCCCTGGCCATCGAGGGGCTCTCGCTGGAGGTCATCGCCGAGGCGCTGCGCTCCTCCAGCTCGATGGGAGAGCCCAGCCTCCCCACCTGGCTCCGGCGGGTGCGAGAGCTGCTCGAGGAGGTGCGCATCCCGCCCCCCACGCTCTCCGATCTGGCCCGGGAAGCGGGAGTGAGCCCGCTGCGTCTGGGGAGAGTGTTCCGGCAGCACTTTCGCTGCAGCCCTGCGGAGTACCTGCGCCGGGCACGCCTGGAGCGCGCCTGTCGAGCTCTGCGCGAGACGCTGCTCCCGCTCAGCGAGGTGGCGATGGACGCTGGCTACTGCGACCAGAGCCACATGAACCGGGAGCTGACCCGCCACCTGCGAATGACCCCGGTCCAATATCGGCAGAAGGCATGGGGGCAATCATTTCATCCAACGGGGGGGTGAGTTTCGTCCAAGACGGGCTCAAAGGCCTTGGGGCACTGTGGGGCCATGATCACGTCTCTTGCTCTCCAGCATTCGTTGAAGCCGCACCCCCGGAACGTGCGGCGCTCCCGAGGTCTGCAGCTCCTGGCGCTGATGGGCGCGATCGCGCTGCCTGGGCTTGCCTGCACGGCCACGGCTCCTCAGGTTCGCGAGGCGCAGTCCGCTCCAGCGACGCAGATGCAGCCCCCTCCGGCCGCGACCCGCATCCAGGCGGGGCGCACCCCCTGGGTGCTGCGTCCCTCCGAGGCCTATGACGCGCTCCTCCTCCTGAACGTGCTGCGGGGGGACGAGTTCTATTCGGGCAGGTACCCGGCCGAGTACCAGCGCTTCTCCGCGCTGCTGAACGCCGAGGAGAAGGTGGCGCTCGCGCACCTCACCCAGCGCATCTCCGTGCAGGAACACAAGATGGTGGGGCCGCAGCTCGTGCTCGTCTTCTCTTCCATTGAGCCCGTCTCGGTGGACTCGCTGGTCGCGACGGTGGAGGACGACGCCGCGTGGCAGAACCTGCGAAGGGCGTTTGGGGAGACGGTGTACGGGAAGGACAAGAGCTTCGCGTACATGGACGACGTCCGCGGAGATCTCCGGCTGCTGCTCGGCTACCTGCGGCGCGTTGAGTTCTCCCGCGTGTGGCGAGAGGAGTTCCTGCCTCAGGTCCAGGAGGCCATCTCGAAGCTGGGCCCGGAGCTCACGTCGAGCGACGTGGTGCGCTGGGATGAGGAGATCCTGGGCCGAGACCTGGGGATCACCGAGCTGAACGCGCATGTCCTCAAGTTCGTCCAGCCGCACGGCATCCGGGTCGTGGGCTGGAACTTCCTCACGGACCTGACCTACCCGCTGCGAGTGACCGTGAAGACCGCGGTGCACGAGCTCCTGCATCCTCCCTTCCCGCGTCAGGGCGACATCGACGCGAAGCTCACGGCCCTGGAGGCGGACCCGTTCTACCAGCGGTTGGTGAAGGAGCATGATCCGGCGTTTGGCTACACCAGCGCCAAGGGCCTGACGGAGGAGGACCTGGCGGAGGGCATCGACGTCTTTGTCAGCGAGCGCCAGGGGATGCTGACCCGGAAGGGACAGCCGTGGACGGGGGCGGAGTTCTTCAAGGTGCACGATGACGGGATGCACGTGCTGGCCTTCATCGTCTACCAGGAGCTCAAGCGCGCGGACTTCTCTCACTGGACGACCTACGAGGACTTCCTGCGAGGCCTGTTCAACAAGGGCGTCTTCGCGCCTGGCAAGCTGGAGGCCCAGTTCAGGTCCTATCCGGACAGCTATCCGGTCAAGGCCCTGAAGGAGGCCGAGCCGGCCGCGGCGTCCAAGGGCTAGGGGCTGTCCCTTGCGGTGGGTGGGCGGTGGAGTGGATAAGCTCGGGCCGTGCTCGACAGCCCTGTTGAAGCCGTGCTCGAGGAGCTCCTCGCCCTCTGCAGGAGGTTCTCCCCGAGCACGGGTGAACAACCGCCCACCACGTTTCACAACCTCGCCTCGGCGACCGTGTTCAGCATCCGGACGCGAGCGTATGCGGGCAACGTGGTGTTCCCGCGCCCCGTCATGGTCGCCGTCCTGGAGGGGCGTAAGGACATCATTCACGGCCGCGTGCACCACGTCATGGTCGCTGGGGATGTCTTCGTCGCGCCCCGGGACGTGCCGCTGGAGGTCATCAGCGGACCCAACACGCGCACGGGCCGCTACAGCGCGCTCATCTTGGAGCCGGACGCAGAGGTGGTGGCCTCGCTGGTGAGGCGCCACGCCTCCCTCACGCCGAACCCCTTCGCCTCCACGCAGCTCCTTGCGGTGCGGTCGGATCCGGTCTCGCTGCAGGCGTTGCTGGACGTCGCTCGGACGCTGCTCCTGCCTGAGGTGCCCCGAGAGGTGCTGCACCACAGGCTCGAGGACTTGCTGCTGTCCCTGCTGCTCCGACAGGTCCGTTCAGGTGATGGGGCGCCCGCCATTCGGCAGCAGGCCACCCAGGACCTGGTGCTCGCTACGCGTCAGCTCATCCGCAGCGCGCCGGAGGAGGCCTGGCCCGCGAGAGTGGTGGCGCGGCGGCTCGCGGTGAGCCCAGCCACGCTGCGCCGGCGATTGAGTGAGTCCGGCGTGTCGCTGCGCACGCTCCGCAACGAGGAGCGCATGTTGCTGGCCGCGGCCTTGCTGGCCAAGCCGGGGACGCAGGTGACGGAGGTTGCGCTGCGCTGTGGTTATCGCTCTCCGTCCAAGTTCGCCCGACAGTTCCGGCTCTGGTTCTTCAGCAGCACCGCCCAGTCGAGCCTCGGCGTGCGAGCGCGGACAGCTCGCCCCCGCACTTCACCCCGCGCAGCGCACGTGTTCCCCTCCTCGGCCGGT
>JAKEEX010000524.1 GCA_022616315.1 Myxococcaceae bacterium | reverse complement strand
GGCGGATGGCGGGAGGGCGGAGGCAGCGCTCGGGTTCACTCCGGAGTTCCACACGCGCGACGCGGTCGCCTCACTGCGCAGGAGCTGACGTCATGGCGAAGAGTGTCGAGAGCAAGAGGCCATCCAGGCGCGGTGCGACCGCACGGCCCGCGAAGGCCGGAGCGCGCGCTTCTCCCGGCGCCCCACCGGCGGGCGGTGCAACGATGGGACCCAGCGGCGAGGCTGCTGCGCAAGTGACACGTCGGCGTCGCGCCACCGCGCGCGCGAAGGGCGCTCCCCAGGTGGCCCCGTCCACTGCTCTGGAGGCGACGTCGGAGGCTCCCGGCACGCGGGAGCCGGAGCTGCCCGGGCAGCACGTGGAGGTGCCGGGAGGTCCGCGCGCAGCGCCCGTTCGCGAGCCCGACGTGGTGGAGGCGGAGGTCGTCCCTGCAACCCGGGAGCTCGTGCGGACGCTGCGGACGGGTCCCGAGGTGACCGCGGGCGTCTGGGAGCGGGCCTCGAGCGCGCTCGCCCTCGCGCAAGGGCTGTTCGCACGGACGCTGGAGTCCCCGGGCCTCCGGACGGCGGCACAGGCCGCACAGGGGCTGGCGAAGGCCGTTCGCAGCGGGCTGGGCGCTGGTGGAAGCCGCGCCGTGGATGCGTACGGACGTGACGACGACCTCGTGCGTGACCTCGAGCCCCTCGCGGATTTCCTCTACCGCCGCTACTGGCGCGTGACGGTGCAGGGGGCGGAGCTGGTCCCCGCCGGGGCCTGCCTGCTCGTGGCCAACCACTCCGGCGCGCTGCCGCTGGATGGCCCTGTGCTGCACCAGGCCCTCCTGCGGGAGCGGCCCGAGCTTCCCGCGTCGCGGTGGCTGGTGGAGGATCAGATCTTCTTCGCACCGTTCTTCGGAACGCTGCTCAACCGTCTGGGCGCCCTGCGCGCGTGCCCGGAGAACGCGCTGCGGCTGCTCGCCGAGGGGCGCCCCGTCATCGTCTTTCCCGAGGGCGCGCAGGGCCTCGGCAAGCTGTACCGCGAGCGCTACCAGCTCAAGCGGTTCGGGCGGGGGGGCTTCGTCAAGCTCGCGCTGCGTGCGCAGGTCCCCATCGTCCCGGTGGCCATCGCCGGCGCGGAGGAGTCCGCCCCCCTGCTCGCCAAGCTGCCCGGCTCGGCCTTCGGACTCCCGTACATCCCCGTCACGCCCTTCGGACCCCTGCCACTGCCCGCGAGGTGGACCATCCGCTTCGGCACTCCCGTGGACCTCGAAGGACACGGGCCGGAGTCCGCCGACACCCTGACCGTGGTGCAGCGGCTCACCGAGCGGACCCGTGACACCATCCTGGGGATGCTGGAGTCGGTCCTGCGCGAGCGACCGGGCGTGTTCGGCG
>JAKEEX010000006.1 GCA_022616315.1 Myxococcaceae bacterium | reverse complement strand
TTCGTCACCGGCCGCTGTGCCGACAGACGGGGCGCTGGTGGGGAAGCGCTGTGCCGTCGAAGAAGGCCACTCGTCGCTCGTCCGGGCCCGAAGCGGTCGGTCCCTACGGGTTGAGTGGCGCTCAGGCGGAAGGGACGTGAGCCACCCACGCAACAGCCCTCGGGGCAGGGCTGCCGTCGTGTGTGCGAGCGGTGTAGGCGGTGGGGGTGTGAACCCCTGTCCCCAGGGTGCAGCCCGTTTACCCGTGCGCCCCCAAGGTCCCCCTTCCCCCCAGAGCGCCCGCAAGTGCAGCACGCGGCACCACCGCACCGCCCCGCGGCAGCCAGAGCGCCCGCAGGCCAGCACGGGAGCGCACCTGCGTCACCCGCGGCGCACCGCGCATCCCCGGGGATGTTCCCGTTGTCCAGCATGACCCAGGCAGGCAGCCCTCCCGGGCGCACCAGCGACTCGAGGGATCTCAGGGGGTCGAATCCCAGCTCGTAAATGGGGAGTAGCCCCTCGTGTTCTCAGTCGCTCTCTGCAGTGGGTGAGGCGAACTTCATCGGTGCAGCCGCCATTGGCCGGTCATGTGTCCTCGCTCGTCTCGTAGCAGGTCAGAGCGAGGGGTAGTCCCACCGAAGCAAGTATAGCGAATTCCTCCGCGCTGAACTCCAGGTTGCACTGGCCTCGGTACGCGACGAGCACATCGAGAGTGATGTCTGCCGCGCCGGCGGCACGGAGAAGCGGGAGTTTCTCCTTGAGCTGTGCGATGCGCTCGAGATGCATTCGGGGTGAGTCATCTGACGATACCTGCACCAAGAGCCCCGTGCCGCAGGTGTACAACATCCATGTCAGGGGGCTCAGGGCGCCGCGAGCAGTTCGAGCGTGAAGCGCCCGTTGTCGCTGCGCAGGCCCACGGGCCCATCGAAGGTGAGCGCCTCAGCCCCCAAGTCGCCTTCCCATACCGAACGGCCGTCCACCTGAACACGAAGCTGCTCACCGTTCATCTCCGCGCGAAGCACGTGTGTGGCGCCTTCCCGCACCACCGGAACGGGCGAGGTCTTGCTCGGGGGCACGTTGCGGTACCCGAGCGTGCCGCACTCGTCCCGGACGCTGCGCTTTCCCGGGTTGCGCTTCACCGACACCACGAGGCCGGGCTTCGGCGCGAGGCGCCACATGACGTAGACGACGTTGCAGCCGTCCTGCGCGCGCAGCTTGAGCCCCACCTGGCGGCGCAGCTCACCCGACGCGAGCGGGGCCTGCTCGGCGGTGGGCCCGAGGTACGTGAAGCGCAGCTCTGCGACAGGAGGGCCCTTGACGCGGCTCACCGCGCGCATCTTGGCCACGTCCACCTGGAGCCGCCCATCCGCGCTGCGGGCCACCGCGCCGTGCGTCACCTCGAGCGCGGCCCTGTCCAGGCGCACCAGCCGGCCCCTCTCCGGCACCGGCAACGCGGGCGGAGTGGCTCCCACGAGGGACAGCAGGGCTGCGAGGAGCGCGAGCCTCGGGCTCATTTCCCGGGGTCCCGGAGCAGGCCCTCCATGGCGCCCAGGTGCGCCTTGAGGTAGGCGCCCTCCGCCTCCAGCCTCGCCAGCTCGAACCAGACCGAGTCACGGTACCGCCGCACGTGCCGCGTCTCGAGCTCCTCCACGGCCTTCAGCTGCTGCCGGAGATCCCGCGACAGCACCTCCACCTCGCCCAGACGCGCGCGCTCTGCCGCGTGCCCACCTCTGAGGTCCGCGAGGAGCTCGCCCGTGCGGCGGTCCACGCTCTGCACGTCCTCCGCGACGTAGCGCTCGCGGCCGACCCGTGCGCTGTGGTCCGCGCCGAACTGGAACAGCCCGCCCAGGTTGTAGGAGATGCCGACGAGGGCGAAGAAGGGCATTCCCTGCTCCACGCCGAACAGCCGGTCGTACCCACCCTGCAGGCTGATGTCCCAGGCGGACATCTGACGCAGTCCCCCCGTCAGCCGCTCCACCTTCCCTTCCGCTTCCGCGAAGCGCCGGACCAGCACCGGCATGGCATTGAACTCCGGCTGGGCGCGGTTCTGGAAGCGGGCGGACTCTGCCTCCGTCTGGCGCGCCAGGCTCCGCAGACCGTCCAGCTTGAGCTGCAGCGCGTTGAGCTCCTCGAGCGTGGACTCGCCCTGCTCCACCTCCAGGCGCACCAGCTCCACGCGCGCCTCGGCCTCGGGGAGCGCGCGAGCGAGGTACGCCGCCCTCGCGGCCAGCGCACGCAATGCCCCCACGTCACGGCCCACGTCGAGTGCTTCCTGGAGTGCGGACTGGGCACGGTAGCGTGCGCACTCGGCGTCTGCGCGCTGCCGGAGGGTGAGCCCCTGGGCAAGGCGCGAGAAGCTGTAGCGGAAGCCCGCGGTGATGCGCAGGGCGTTGTCTCCGACGGGGAGCATGGGAGTGACGGACTCGCCCACGTTGATCAGGCCACCGCGAGCGAAGAGCTCCGGGGCGAACAGCAGCGCGGCGTCGCTG
>JAKEEX010000056.1 GCA_022616315.1 Myxococcaceae bacterium | reverse complement strand
GGGGCCTCCAGGTGCTCGGGCGTCACCGTGTCCTCGCCGGCGAGGATGAGGGCGCGCTCCAGTGCGTTCTCCAGCTCACGCACATTGCCGGGCCAGCGGTGCGCGGTGACGTGTCGTGCGGCCGCCGCGGACAGCTTCTCCGGGGGGAGCCCCTTCCCAGCCAGGAAGCGGTGGGCCAGGGGCAACACGTCCTCGGGCCGGTCGCGCAGGGGCGGCACCTCGATGGCGAAGACGTTGAGCCGGTAGAAGAAGTCCTCGCGGAAGCTGCCCTCGGCCACCGCGGCGCCGAGGTCGCGGTTGGTGGCGGCGATGATGCGCGTGTCCACCCGTCGCGGCTCGGTTGCGCCCACCGGGACGTACTGCCGCTCCTGAAGGAAGCGCAAGAGCTTCACCTGCGTGGCGGGGGTCACCTCGCCAATCTCATCGAGGAAGAGGGTGCCCCCCTCCGAGCGCGCCAGGTGGCCGGTCTTGCGCTCCGAAGCGCCCGTGAAGGCGCCCTTCTCGTGGCCGAACAGCTCGCTCTCCAGCAGCGACTCCGGCAGCGCCGCGCAGTGCACCTCCACGAAAGTGCCCGCGGCGCGACGGGAGGTGTAGTGGATGAAGCGGGCCAGCTGGCTCTTCCCCGTGCCGCTCTCGCCGAGCAGCAGCACGGTGGCGTCTGTGGCCGCCACCCGGCGCGCCGCCTCCAGCACCCTGCGCATTGCGGGGCTCTCGCGCACGAGCTCCGGGGTGAGCCGCTCCAGGAGCCGCGTGCTCCTCTCCTCGGATGAGCGCTGCGCCAGCAGGCGGCGCACCCGGATGCGCAGCTCGTCCAGCGCGAAGGGCTTGAGCAGGTAGTCCGCGGCCCCCGCCTTCATTGCCGCCACGGCGGACTCGGTCGTGCCATATGCGGTCATCAGCAGCACGTCCGGCGGATTTGCCTGTGTGCGCGCCTGCTGCAGCACCGCCATCCCGTCCGCGCCCGGCATCCGCAGGTCCGACACCACCACGTCGAACGGCTCGCGCCGCAGCAGCTCCAGCGCGGCCCTCCCGTCCTCGCGCCGCTCGAGGGTGTGGCCCTCGCCTTCCAGGACCTCGCTGATGAGCCGGCCCAGCTTCGCTTCGTCATCCACCACGAGGATGCGTGCCATCTTGCGCTCACTCCTCCGCTCGCGCGCGCGCCGGCAGCGGCAACGTGAGCTCGAACACGGCCCCGGCGCCCTCCCCGGGGAGCAGACGCAGGGTGCCTCCGTGCCGCTCCACCAGCCGGCGGGAGAGTGCGAGCCCGAGTCCGTTGCCGTCGCTGCGCCCGCTGACGAAGGGCTCGAAGAGGCGCGCACGCACCTCCTCGGGGACCCCGGGGCCGCGGTCGCACACCTTCAGGGCCAGGGTGGAGGGACGCACCTGGGCGCGCAGCTCCACCTCGCCAGCGCCTCCCTGCGCCTGGGCGGCGTTGGTCATCAGGTTGAGCAGCACCTGGCGAAGCCGCCCGGCATCGCCCTCCAGCGCGGGCAGCTCCTCCGCGGGCACCCGCACCCGCACCGAGGGGAACGCCACCTCGAGTGCTCGCGCGGCCTCCGTGAGCAGCACGCGCACGTCCACGCGCCCGGTGGCGAGCGGTCGGTCCGAGGAGAGGACGAGGAGGTCCTCGGTGAGCCCCCGAAGCCGCTCCACCTCGGAGAGGACGTCCGAGAGCGCCTCCTCGTCGCGCGCGGACAGCTGGCCTGCGCGGCGCTCCCGCATCAGCTCCACCGTGCCGCGGATGACGCCCAGGGGATTGCGAATCTCATGTGCGGCCATGGCGGCCATGCGCGCGAGCGCCTCGCCGCGTGCGGCACGGGCGGCGGTCTCCCGGCGCTGGTGCTCGGCGCGGGCGAAGCGCGCGGCCGCCACCGCCAGCGCACCGGCGCCCAGCACGGCGAGGGCCACGCCGGTCCATGCGGCGCGGCGCACGTCGCGGCGCGCCTGAACGAAGGCCTTGCCCGCCTCCAGCGCCAGCACCGTATGCGCCGCGCCGGCCTCCCCCCGAAGCGGGAAGTAGGCGGTGGCCACCTCCAGCTCGCCCACCTCCCACGAGGAGGCCACGGTCACCTCGCCCGCGAGCGCGCGCTCCACCAGCGCGGGGTCCACCCGCAGCAGACCCGCCCGCCGGCCGCTGCCGCCGTGCGCATCGGCCAGCACGGTGAGCTCCCTGTCGAGGACGAAGGCGCCGTCCAGGGCGTTGGCGTGCAGCAGCGCGGCGAGCGTTGCGTCGTCGGTGCGGGTGGGCGAGAGCAGCAGCGCGGCCGCCTCGCCCGCGCCGCGTAGCCGCGCCTCCAGCGTGCGCTCCAGGGCGCCGGTGGCCGCGTGGAACAGCAGCAGCGTGGACGCCAGCGCTCCCACGAGGCCGAGCGCGGCCGCCACCAGGGGCACCCGCGCGCGCGCGCCCCTCATGGCACCCCCAGCGTGTAGCGAAGGCCGAGCGCGGCCGCCACGCGGCCGTGGGTGAAGGCCGGGAGCGTGGACACCACCCGGGTGCCCTGCAACGACGCCAGCCAGCTCCAGTGCGCATCCATGGGCAGGCTGGCGGTGAGGGCGGCGCCCAGCACCCCGTCCGCGCGCAGCGTGCCGAACGAGGGGTCCACGTCGAGGAAGCGCCGAGCCGCCGCGCGCAGCTCCAGCCCCACCGCGACGCCGCTCTCCGTCAGCAGGGTGAGGCCGGCCTCGGGCCCGTGCTCGACGAAGGAGTAGAAGGCCGCATCCGCCCGGTCCGCCTCCAGCCGCCAGCCGGCGCGCAGGAGGAGGGGCGCGCGCCACCACGCCACCCCAGCTCCGCCTACGTGGCGCCAACCGGAGAAGCCGGAGTCCTGGGAGGACAACACCGGCGCGAGCTCCCTCAGGAAGAGCTCGCGGCGCACGCCGTACTCTGCCTGCAGGAGGAGGCCCCCGACCTCGCGTCGCGCCGCCACGTCCAGACGCAGCGCCATCAGGTAGGGACTGCCGCCGAGCTGGCTGTAGGAGGCGCCCGCCAGCGCCTCGCCCCAGCCGAGCCTCCAGCCGCCGTGGGCGTCTACAACCATCGCGTCGAAGGCGTGCTGGGTGAGCTGGCGGCTGAGGAGCGCATTGGCGCCGAGCAGCGGGCCGCGCGCGCCCGTGGGCGTCCAGGACACCGAGGCCTCCAGCGCGGTGGCGCCGTCCGCGCCCGACTCGTCCGCCCCTTCCGGCACGCGTGCGAGGTTGCCGTCCCACCCGGCACGCACGGCCGCGGACAGGCGCAGCCGCTCGTCGCGTCGCAGAAGGGGCAGGAGCGCCTCCGCGCTGGTCCGCGCTCGCCCCTCCCGTACCCCCACGAGCAGCGCTTCCGCCTCGCCTGCCCGGTCCGCGCGGAACGCCAGCACGGCCTCGAGCAGCCGTGCGGTGCCGGCAGCCCCCGGCGAACGTGTTGCGGGCGCGAGCGCGGTGTGCGCGGCCGTGTCCTCGCCGAGCTCCATCAGGGCGAGGGCACGCAGCAGGGCCGCGTCGTCGGCGCGGGCGGAGTCCTCTGTCACCTCCTTCAGCGACGCCAGGGCCTCACGGGGGCGCGCGGCGTCGAGGTGCGCCGAGGCCGCCTCTACCGCGTCGTCCTCGCGGAGGCGGGCGCAGGCGCGCGCCAGGCCCTCACGCGCGCGAAGGTTCGAGGCGTCGAGGCGGAGGGCCGCGCCATAGGCGAAGGCGGCCGCGCGCACTGCCCCGGCCGCCATCTCCATCTCGCCCGCATTCACGTAGGCGGCCGCACCGCGCGCGTCGACCACACCGGCGGCCGGGGAGGGCGGCGTGCACGGGGCGTGGGCGAGGGCCAGCAGGAGGAGGAGGGGCGTCACCGCAGCGGAGTCTGGCGCTTCAAGGGGCCTGAGAGGTGTGCACGGCGCTGGCCGTGCCGTCGCACCGGTAGCAGTCCTGGCGCCTCCTGGCGAGCGCGGCGGCCTCCCGGCGGTAGGCCGCCGCCAGGGCGAGCTGGCTGCGCGCCTCCGCCTCCCGGGCCCGCTCGAAGTACCAATCCACGGTGGCTCGCGAGGGCTCAGCGCGCAACACCGTCATCAGCTCCGCGCGCATCTTCGCCGCATGGCCCGCGACGGTGGGCCCGGCCCGGGTGCCCGCCGCCACGAGGGCCGCGTCCGCGCAGGTGTAGAGGCGCAGCTGGTGGCAGGCGAGGGCGCGGTAGAAGTCGAGCAGCGCGTCGCGTCCGCCGGGGGAGCGCCTCTCGGCCTGTGCGAAGGCCTCGTGGGCCTCCTCCGCGCGTCCCAGCTTGGTGAGGGTGGCCGCGACGTACCAGCTTGCGTCCGTCGCCTCGCCGAGCGTGTCGGAGACGCGGAACTCCACCAGCGCCTCCTCGAAGCGCCCGGAACGGAAGTGCTCCGCCCCGGCACGCAGGTGGGGCGTGGAGGGGGGAGCGGCCAACGCGGCGGCCCCGGCGAGGGCGAGCGCCATCAGCGCGGCGCGAGCGGGCCTAGGGAGGGCCAGGTTTGTCGGGACTCGAGGCATTGTTTCCGGGGGAGTTGGGGCCGCCAGCGCCAGGGAGCGGGGCTTGGCGCCGCGCCTTCTTGATGCGCTCCTGCGCGGTCGCTGCCTCCACGTCCTTCCCTTGCCACCCGGCGCGCGCAGGGCTCTTGCCGAGCCGCAGCTGCTCCAGGACCTCGCGGGCGCGCGCACTTGCGTGCGCGGAGGCCTTCTCCTTCACCCCTTTGCCAGGGGCCTGCTCGGGGCGGCCGGGCGTGGCCGGAGTGGCCGCCTCCGGCAGACGTGGGAGCTCCGCCGGGGGCACGGCGTGGGTCTCCAGTGCCTCGCGCAGCAGGACGCGCACCTCGACGTCTCCCGACGTGGGTGAGCCCGGTGCGGCGACGACGGGCGCTGCGGCGAGCAGGGCGAGGAGGAGGAGTGGACGGGTACGCGACATGGGCGGCCCTGGAGGAGGGGTGGAACCGCCAGAGAGAGCATTCTCCGTGCCGGGCCTCCGGTGCGCAACCGTCCCGGGGAAGGCTTCTGCTCGGCGGTGCAGGGGGCGGCCCGGCGTGTACCGGATGGGGCACCCGTACTGTCCCCGCCGGGACGTCCCCTCGGCGGCGCTGGCCGTACCAGGCCGCGGTGCGATGTCGCCCCGCCTGGAAAGACACGGGCCCCCTCCGACCCGAGTGTGGGTCGAAGGGGGCCCGCCCTCGTGAGAGGGTCCGCAAGGATGCGCCCTGGCCCGGCAACGCTTCCCCGCGGCGTACTGCAAGTACGTTGCGGCTACTTCAGCGAGGCCGAGGTCAACAAGAAGGCCTGCGTCAGCTCCTGGCCAGAGCCGACCGTCACGCTCGCCGGGGTGCCAGGGTTGGTGCTGTAGTTCACCGGCGCCTCGAAGGTGAGGGAGTACTGGTTACCGGGGAAGAGCCACTTGAAGTGGGCCTCGAAGGTGCCGTCGCCGTCCGCGTCGGTGAGCGCCAGCTTCTCCTCGGCCACGATGGGGTTCCCCGCGGCGTCCTCGGCGGGCCGGCTGAGGACCGCCACGAAGTCGCCCAGCGTCACCTGCGTGTCCCCGACGGGCGGGATCGTGACGCCGTCCGCCATCCTCAGGGTCGCCTCGACGCTTCCGCTGAACATGAGCTCGGCAGCCTTGATGACCGGCTTCATCACCCACTTCTCGCTGCCCGCAGCGTGGCCGAAGCTCTCCGCGACGCTGAAGTCCACCAGCAGCACCTTCTGCTCCCCGCTGATGTCCACGTGCTCGCTCAGCTTCACCTTCAGGCCCGAGGAGGCGTAGCTCGGCATCTGCAGCGGGCCATCTACCTTCACCTTGGTGCCCTCGGGGGTCTCAGGGTCCTCGTCGTCAGGCAGGCCCGCGTAGTCCGGCGAGGAGGCGAAAATCTTCGTGGTGCCGTCCGCCTGCTCCACCTCCACATAGCCGCCACTGATGACGAAGCGCAGCTCGGAGTAGGTCCCCGCCGGCACCACCGCGTGCTTCACCAGGTCGGCGGTGTCGTTGGCGAGGGTGAGCAGGTCGGTCGTCACCGGCGCGTGGAGCAGGGACACGCCCTTGCCATCGTTGCCCTCTCCCTCGGCGGAGCCGTGCAGGTAGATGGCATCAATGGTGACGACGGCCTTCTTGAAGTCCCCGGGGGCGTCGGTGAGCTTCAGCGTCACGGTCCCCGCCGACGGGCTGCAGCCGCCGGCGAGCCCGAGCACGGTCAGGCTCGCAAGGAGCAACTTGATGCGGTTCATGGGTGTCGACTCCACGGTTGGGGGCGCAGGGCCGTGCCCCAGTGCACCGTGTGTGCCGCGTTCCAGTCCCCAGAAATTCCAGGAGCTTGGCTCGACCCGACCCAGACAGCGCTGAACCGTTTGGAACACCCGGCCGTCCGAGACCGTCCACCTCGTCCGTAGGACGCTGGCGCAGGGGCGCCCTGACACGAACGGAAGCGGGGTGAGGGATCCGCCCCCACCCCGCCGGTCACGTCTGCGTGGATGTCGCTACTGGCCGCGCGTGTACCAGACGCCGCCGGGGCCCGTGAAGCTTGCTCCCGAACCCCAGATGATGTGGTTGGAGCCGCTCGCGTCGACGGCGATCTCCAGGTAGTCCCCGTAGGGAAACGCGTGACCCAGCGCGCTCTTGTACGGCGCGCCCGAAGTCAGGTCGGACATCTGCAGCGTGGAGCCCCAGCTGCCTCCTCCGTTGGTCGTGCGGCGGTACCAGACGTTCCACTTGTTGGGACTGCCGTTGCGGTCGTCCTGCCACACGACGCGGAAGTCACCCGGGGTGGTGCCGGCTGCGACGGTGGGGTTGTGGTGATTGACCGTGAGGGGCTGGCCGGACACCTGCTGGCGGGGGCTCCACGTGTTGCCGCCGTCCGTCGAGGTGCGAACGTAGATGGACATGGGTGCGCCCGGGCTGTTGTTGGCCGTGTAGGCAATCATGACCGTGCCGTTCTCATCCACCGCCAGGCCCGCGAACGCGCCGAAGAAGCCGAAGTAGCAGCCCGCTGCCCACGCGCACGCCGGCATCTCGCGTGAGACGTCGATGGGGAGGGTGGTCCAGGTGGCGCCGCCGTTGGTGGAGCGGATGACGCTGATGATGGCGTCGCCCGTGTAGTCCTGGGTGAAGTCCGTGGTGGCGAAGTACACGTTGCCGTTGGGCGCCACCGCGCCGGCCGTGTGGAACCAGTAGCGCGTGTCGCTGTTCGTCTTCACGTTCGCGGACCAGGTGGCGCCGAAGTCGTGCGAGGACGCCACGTAGCTGTCGCTCGCGTTGAACGCCATGTACGCGTCGCGGCCGTCCGCGGAGATGGCGAGCACGGGCTTGTCGGACCAGTTGGGCGTGCCCTGCATCGGGGTGAAGTTGTACCGGTTGGTCCAGGTGGTGCCGCCGTTGGTGGTCTTGGCGAACATGATGCCGGGCTTGTAGGTCCTGCCCTCGAGCCAGCCGACGTAGACGGTGCCGTCCGTGGCGACTTCGACCTGTGGGTCGTACATATGGTTCTTGTTGGGGTTGGGCATCCACTTCTCCGCGCCCCACGTGGCACCGCTGTCGGTGGAGCGACGGATGGCGACCCCCGGGAACGGACAGCCGGTGCATGGCTTGGGGCCGGTGTAGCGCGTCACCATCTGGTAGACGGAGTTGGAGCTGGGGTCTGCCGCGACTGCGGGCTCCCAGTCGTCCTGCCCACTCCAGACGCGCTCGGAATCGAAGCCCGGGGCGGCCATGGACGCGACCGACGTGGCATGGACCTGTGTCTCGGCGACGAATGCTGCGCCTGTCTTGTCCCGCTTCCCCTTGCCCGTGTACGGGCGGAAGCTCGGGGTGGTGTCCTCGTGGGTGAACAGCTTGCTCCCCGCGACGCCCGCCACCGCGAGAACCAGCGGCAGGACGGCCCAACGTGCTGCCCGCCACGACACGACGCTCGACCTCTGACTCGATGCGACTTCGTGCGACATGCACTCCTCCAGCGCAGGATGAACCGTCCAGGTGATGCCCGGGACAGCGACAGGACGGCCGGTCGACGCTAGCCAGAGTCAAGGAAGTCGTCGGAGGTGGGACATGTAGGCGTGGAATGCGGGCGTGACGACGAGGTGTCGGTGAGGGGTGTCGCGGTCGATCGTGCGCGGCATGGTGTCGAAGGCGCATGTGCGCGCACCGCTCGTGCTCACACCTATGATCCTCGGAACCGGTTGCTGCAGTGCCGCGCGCATGCGTGCTCGCGTGTGCGGTCGGCTCGCCGCTGCGACGTTGCTCGTGCTCGGTGTCGCCACAGCTCCCTCCGCGCGGGCGCAGGGCCCCTCGGCGGATGCGCAGGACTCCGTGGACGCGGAGCAGAGCGCGGTTGCACAGCCCCCTCACCCTGTCCCTCTCCCAGAGGGAGAGGAGAAAGTGGATGCAGGGGAGACGAACCGCACCGTGGTGACGGCGACGCGTACAGCTCGCCGCGTGGACGAGCAGCCGCGCGCGATCTCCGTCGTCAGCGCGGAGGACCTGGAGCGCCGTCCGGCGCGCACGACTCCCGAGGCCCTGCTCGAGCAGGGGGGCGTCTTCCTTCAGAAGACGAACCACGGCGGCGGCGCGCCCATCGTCCGCGGGTTGTACGGGCAGCAGGTGTTGTTGCTGGTGGACGGCGTCCGGATGAACAACGCCACGGTGCGCGCGGGGCCCAACCAGTTTCTCAATACGGTGGACCCCTTCCTGGTGGAGCAGGTGGAGGTACTCCGCGGGCCCGGCTCGGTGCTCTACGGCTCGGACGCCCTGGGCGGCGTCGTCCACGTGCGCACGCTCTGGCCTCGCTTCTCGAGCGAGCCGAGGCCGGCAGCCACCGTGCGTGCGCAGGCCGGCAGCGCGGACATGAGTCTGCAGGGGCACCTGCGCGCGGGCCTCTCCCTCGAGAATTCCGCCATCTCCGGCGCCCTCACCGCGCGCGACTTCAACGACGTCACGGGCGGTGCTCTCGTGGGCGTGCAGCGCTACACAGGCTACGAGGAGGAGGACGCAGCGCTGAAGCTGCGGCACCGCTTCAGCCCGGGCACCCAGCTCTTCCTCCAGTACCAGGCTGTGAGGCAGCACAACGCGCCGCGACTGGACCGCTCCATCCCGGGGGACTTCCGCCGTTTCACCGAGCAGAACCGGGACTTCCTCCACGGCCGACTCCAGTCCACGGGGCTGGGCGCCTTCCAGAAGGTGTCCCTCGAGCTGAGCGCCCACCGCCAGGGGGACGTGACGGACCGCTTCCGCGTG
>JAKEEX010000523.1 GCA_022616315.1 Myxococcaceae bacterium | reverse complement strand
TGAAGAGACGATGCGGTTCCAGACACCGGTGCGCGCTGCGCTCGCCGGTGTGGTGCTCGCGGTGCTGCTGAGCGGCTGCCGCGAGGAGTGTGAGGTCAACGCAGACTGTGACGGCGAAGCGCTCGTCTGCGAGGCGAACCAGTGCGTGCGCCTCGAGGTGTACGGCGTCAGCGGCGGCAGCGTGCAGCGCCTGGGGAACTGGCCTGCGCTCGCGACGACGGGAACGCCGCTGTTCGACGTGATGGCGCCGGAGGACCGCGCGTCCGACGAGGTCATCCTGGGCGGCTACGTCGTGTCGAACGGGACGCACCTGTTGAGCGGCTACACCTTCCTGACGAGCGACTTCGACAACGTCCCGGGAAAGGTGGCGCTGTACTCACTCGATGCGGGCACGACGAGCTGGATGGAGGCCAAGGGCAACTACAGCGTGGCCGCCGGTGACGGCGTCTTCTTCATCAACGGTCAGAGCCTCGACGCGCAGGCAACGGGCACGGGCATCTACGGGCTGAAGACGGACGGCGCGGCCCCGACGGCGAGCGTGGTGGCGGTGCCGGGCACCGGCGCCGAGCCCGCGTATACCTTCGCCACGGTGACGACGACGGAGGGCGTGGGTGCCTTCGGCTACTGGGCCGGTGGAGCGAACGTGCTGCGCGCGGTGTCACCTGCGCAGCTGACGCAGGCGCTCTCGAGCGGAGCTCCCGTGGACCTCTCCACCGTGCCGCACGTGTACCCGGAGGCGGACATGATGGCGGTGGCGCGCTTCGGCGCGGGCGTGGCGCTGCTGCGCGGAAGCTTCCTGCCGGACTTCTCCGTGGCGTACACGGACATCGCCCGCGTGGCGCTCACCGCGCCCACCTCGAGCGCCGGTGAGGTGGCCGTGGGCGCGCCGGTGACGGTGGTGCGCTTCCAGGACGACTGCACGCAGGTGCTCTTCATGAAGCACCTGGGGGAGGATCTCCTGCTCGCCCTCGAGGACAAGAACGGGCGTCGCCTCGTGCGCGTGCGCGCCGGCGAGGGCGCGAGCGGAGAAGACAAGGGCAGCAGCGTCTCGGAGGTGAATTGCGCCACTGCGGCGCACGACGCGGCGCTCGGCACGCTCGCCCTGCGCCCGGGCTTCACGGTGGTGGAGTCCGGCCCGCTGGCAGAGAACGTGAGCGACGTCGCCATCGTCACGCGGAAGCCGTGATGCGCGCGCTTCAGCGGCAGCTGTGGGGGGCGGTGCTGGCCGCGTCGCTGTGCGTGTCAGCGTGTGCCCCCACGCCAGAGAACACGCAGGACGCCGGGCCGGACGACGCGGGCACGCAGCCCACCGATGACCTGTGCCTGGGGCCACAGGACGCGGGCACGGAGGAGCCGGACCCGTACGCGGACCGGGTGGTGGCGTTCACAGCGGGTGAGTCGGCGGGCTTCGGCCAGCAGGACTGCCCGGGCATCGTTCTCGGGCCGCCGTACGGGGCAGGTGATGGCGCCGGCTCTCTGGACGTGCTGTCGCTCGGGCGCGAGGGTGTCATCGTCCTCGAGCTCACCGACATCGGTGTCGTGGACGGGGAGGGCGTGGACCTGCTCGTCTTCGAGAACCCGTTCAGCGGCTTCACCGAGCGGGGCGAGGTGTCCGTGAGCGAAGACGGCACCACGTGGCGAAAGTTCCCCTGCGCGGCCACGGATGCGGAGGCTGGCTATCCGGGCTGCGCAGGAGTGCAGCCCGTGTTCGCGAATCCGGAGGCCGGAATCAGCGCCACGGAGCCGGCGGTGGCGGGTGGAGACGGCTTCGACCTCGGCGCGCTCGGCGTGGCGCGCGCACGCTTCGTGCGTATCCGCGACACGGGGACGAACACATACGGCTTCGGTGCGGGCGGGTTCGACCTGGACGCGGTGGCGGTGGTGAACGGCGCGCCGCTCCCCTGGAGCTCGCCCTGACGTCAGTGGGGGGCGGGCTGCTCGCGCTCGGCGGCGGAAGGGCCAGCGCGCACTCCGCCCCCCTCGTCCTTCAGCGCCTGGCGGAGCATGGCGCGCAGCTCGGGCGTGTCCTTCTCCCCGTGAACGTCCGTGGCGTGCAGGGCCGCCGCGCGGAGCACCTCGTCCTCTTCACCGGCGATGGTGAGCGTGCAGTTCGTCTGGCTCGGGAACTCGCGGCAGTCGATGAGCTTGCGTGCCATGGTGCGCACCTCCACCCCCGGAAGCTGTGCACAACGTGGCGTCAGTTGAAGGGGGAGGGAGGGCGCATCAGCACGTCGAAGAAGACGGGCTGGCAGAGCCGGATGATGTCGTGCTCGCTGAGGAACGTGCGCTCCTTGGCGGCGAGGAAGCACTCGGCGGGGCCCACGTCCGTGGCGTACGCGCACAGCAGGACCGACTGATAGTCGTCGAGCAGCCCTTCTTCACGCGCGAGCTCGTAGCACTGCACCGGCGCATCCGAGTCGGACGCGTCGCACAGGCGGAATGCGTTCTCGTCCGCCAGCCCCACCAGCGCGTCGGCGCGCGCGTAGCAGTCCACGCGCCCCGTGCCGGAGCGGGGGCGGCCCACCTCCGTCTCCTCCGCGCCCGGAGGGGACATGGCCTCGGCGCCCTGTGGGGGCGAGTCCTGCCCCGGGGGCGTGTCCTGGATGAGCTCGATGACGACCGTGTCCACGGGCCCCTCCGAAGGCCCGGTGCGCTCGCCGGCTCCCGCAGTCAGCGAGAGCATCAGCGCCGCGGCGCCCGTGGGCAGCGTCCACCGGACCGACCTCATCGCGACATTCCTCCTCCCGGCAATCTAGTTCCGGCAGGAGAGGGGACCGTCGGGGCTGGCCCGGTTGGAGGTACGGCAGCCGGGGGCGCGGGCGCTCAGACCTGGCGGCTCGGACGTTGCGAGGCAGGGGAGCGTGGAGGGGCGCGGCGCAATCACCGGGGACGGCTGGCGTACACTGCCCGCCTCACGCCGGGAGCCCCCATGGACATCGAACCCGTCAACCTCACCGAGTTGCTCAGCGCCTTCATGGGCATCTCCATCGCCCTGGTGCCCGTCATCGGGCTCACGGTCCGCTTCGCGTTCAAGCCGCTCGTGGAGGCCATCGCGGTGGTGCGCGGTGGGCGTGCGCGCGAGGCGGAGCTCGCCCTGCTCGA
>JAKEEX010000522.1 GCA_022616315.1 Myxococcaceae bacterium | reverse complement strand
CCTGCTCGCCCACCTCCACGTCGATGTCCATCTCCTCGCGCAGCTCGCGGCGCAGCGCCTCGGCATCGGACTCGCCTTCCTCCACGCGGCCTCCGGGGAACTCCCAGAGCAGGGGCAGCGAGGCGGTGGGAGGCCGCTGGGTGAGGAGGTAGTGGCCGGGCTCCTTCTCGATCATCGCTCCGACCACGCGGATCTGTCGGCGGCTCATCGCTGCACCTCGCGAAACGACCTCCCCCGTCCCGTAGCACACCCGAGCGTCTCACCCCATACACGCAAGCCCCGCTGTCCTGCGCCGACGCTCCTCCGCGACTCACTGGCGGGTCCGAGTGCAACCCGGTAGACCTCACGGCCCATGTGGAGCCTCCTCATTCGCAACACTTCCCTCGTGCACACGCTCGAGGCCGCAAAAGGCCTTCCGCGCGCCGTCGTGGGCGTGGAGTCGGGCCGCGTCACCTACCTCGGGCCGGAAGACGGCATTGCGTCGGGAGCCGTGGGCCCGGGGACGGAGGTCCTCGACGCGCACGGCGGCTTCGTGGGGCCGGGCTTCGTGGATCCCCACACCCACCTCGTCTTTGCGGGCGACCGGGCGCGCGAGTTCGAGCTGCGCTGCCAGGGCGCGAGCTACCTCGAGATTGCGCAGGCAGGTGGGGGCATTGCCAACACGGTGCGCGCAGTCCGGGCGGCGAGCGAGGACGAACTCGTGGAGGCGGCCCTGCCTCGGCTGAAGCGGCTGCTCGCCCACGGCGTGACGTGCGCCGAGGTGAAGAGCGGCTACGGACTGACGCTCGACGACGAGCTCAAGATGCTGCGCGCCATCCGGCGGCTCTCGGCGCTCCAGCCGGTGGAGCTCGTCCCGACGCTCCTCTGCGCGCACGCGATCCCACCCGAGTACCGCGAGCGTCGCGCGGAGTACGTGGAGCTCTGCGCCCGGGACATCATCCCGGCGGTGGCAGCGGACCGTCTGGCCCGCTTCTGCGACGTCTTCGTGGAGGAGGGCGCGTTCACGGTGGAGGAAGGGCGGCGCATCCTCGAGGCGGCGCGCGCACACGGGATGATCCCCCGCCTCCACGCGGACCAGCTGTCGCGGATGGGAGCGAGCGCGCTCGCGGCAGAGCTGGGCGCCGCGTCCGCGGACCACCTGGAGCACGTGGACGCCGCAGGAATGAAGGCGCTCGCCTCGGCGGGTGTCAGCGCGGTGCTCGTTCCCACCTCCACCCTCTTCCTGCGACAGACGCCGCCGGCCCCCGGGCGTGCACTCGTGGACGCGGGCGTCAACGTGGCGCTGGGCACCAACGTCAACCCCGGCTCCGCGATGAGCGAGAACCTCCCGCTCGCGCTCGGGCTGGCCTGCCTGCTCAACGGGCTGACGGCGTTCGAGGCCTACCGGGCAGCCACCCGGGGCGCCGCGCTCGCATTGAAGCGCGAGGACCTCGGCACACTCCGGGTCGGAGGACCGGCGGACCTGGTGGTCTTCTCCTGCACGAGCGAGGCGCACCTGCCCTACCACCTGGGCATCAATCACGCGTCGGTGGTGGTGAAGGCCGGTCGCGTCGTCCACAGGGCAACGGGGACGGAGGCGGCCGACTGTCGCTGATGCGCCCGGATGCATAGTAGAAAGGCGTCACGGATTTCCCATGTGTCGCCTCTTCGGCTTTCGCTCCAACACCCCGGCAACGGTGCACCGCGCGCTCGTCACCGAGACGAACAGTCTCCTCGCGCAGTCGCGAGAGCACCCGGATGGCTGGGGCATCGCCAGCTACCATGGCGCTCCGGTGCCCCACGTGGTCCACGGCCTGGGGGCGGCGCACATCGACCCCGAGTTCGAGCGCGTCAGCCGGCTGCTCTCGTCGCACACCGTGGTGGCGCACGTGCGCCTGGCCTCGGTGGGGGGCGTGGTGCTGAAGAATGCGCACCCCTTCACGTGCGGGCAGTGGGCGTTCGCGCACAACGGGACGGTGCGCAACTTCAAGGACCATCGGGAGGCCGTGGAGGCGCTCATCGCGCCGGACCTGCGTGAGCGGGTGCGAGGTGACACGGACTCCGAGCGGTGCTTCTTCCTGTTCCTCACCTTCCTGCGGCGGCGTGTCCCCACGCTGCTCCGCCCCGGGATTGGTGACGTGGCGAGGGCACTGGCGGAGACCATGGGTGCGGTGGCGGGGCTCGCGGACGTGCCGGGCGCGGATGCCTCGTCCATGAACTTCCTGGTCTCCGACGGGGAGCTGATGGTGGTGACGCGTCGCCGCCGCACGCTGTTCGTGACCGACGGCACGGCCCGCACCGAGCCACCAGCGGCTCACACCCCGCTCCCCCAGCTCCTGCTCGCGAGCGAGCGTTTGTCGGGAGAGGGCGTGTGGCACGAGGTGCCGGAGGAGACAGTGCTCGGAGTGGACGCCGGGCTCCGGTTCCACCGCTGGACGGTGCGCGAGCTCCTCGCCGCACAGTCTCCTGGGAAACCCAAGGACCAACCTCTCCCCGCTCAGTCCACTCTCCCCTCTCCCTCTGGGAGAGGGACAGGGTGAGGGCGCTGTCGGCCCCACCCGTGAGCTGAGTCACCCCGCAAGCCAGGCCGCCGCAAGCGCCGCCGCCCGCTCCCCCACCGGCTCCACCTCCAGCTCCCGCGTCACCTCATCCACAGGTGACAGCGTGATGCGCAGGTACTCCCGAGGCGCTGCGGAAGGCACCTTGTCGAGCCACTCCACGAGCACGGCCCCCTCCCCATCCAGGAGGTCGAAGAACCCGGTGGCATAGAGCTCGTCATGGTCTTCGAGGCGGTACAGATCCGCATGATGGAGCGGAATCCGGCCCGGGTACGTGGTGACGATGGAGTACGTCGGGCTCGCGACCACGTCACTCGGAACACCCGCACCCTCCGCGACACCCCGCACGAAGTGCGTCTTCCCTGCCCCCAGCTCGCCCACGAGGCCGACGAAGTCCCCCGGCTGGAGCAGCTGCCCGAGCCGCACGCCCATGCGGTACGTCATCTCCGGCGACGTCGAGGTCACCGCTGCCATCGTGTCCACACCTCGCACAGGCCATCGAAGAGGTCCGAGGCCACGAGCCCCATCATGCCCGTCCGCCGCGCCACCAGGTCCCCCGCGAGCCCGTGGGCGTAGACTCCCACCGTGGCGGCATCCGCGGGACTCAGGCCCAGTGCGAGCAGCGCCCCGAGCATCCCGGAGAGAACATCCCCCGTCCCACCCGTGGCCATCCCCGGGTTGCCGGTGGGGTTGATGCACACCCGTCCGTCTTCCGTGGCGACCACCGTCTTTGCCCCCTTGAGCACCACGACCACGTGGTGTCGCACGGCGAAATCCCGCGCGGCCGCGATGCGGTCCGATTGCACGGTGTGCGTGTCCGACTTCAGGAGCCGCGCCATCTCGCCGGGGTGAGGCGTGAGCAGGATGGGCGCCTTGGCGCGAGCGAGGAGGTCCACGTTGTCGGCCAGCGCATTGAGCGCGTCCGCGTCCAGGACGCAGGGAACGGTCAGCTCCTCGAGAAGCGCATCGAGGAGCCGCGGCGTCTCCGGACCGCGAGGGATGCCCGGTCCAATCACGACCGCGCGCTTCCCATCCGCCGCCTCGAGGAGCGCATTGAGGTCCGCGAGTCCGAGAGGACCCTCTCCCGGAAGCGGAATGCCCATCACCTCGGGCGCGTGTGCGAGCACCAAGGGCACGACATCCGCTCGGGTGGCAACGGACACGAGTCCAGCTCCTGTGCGAAGGGCCCCCTGTGCTGACAGCGCCGCGGCACCGCTCTTCCCGGCGCTGCCTGCGATGACGAGGACGTGTCCATAGGTGCCCTTGTGCGAGTCCGCACGCCGTGGCGCGAGGAGCCGCAGCACATCCTCGTCCTCGATCATCGTCGTAGGAGCGAAAGCGGCATCCGCGTCCACGAGCCCGATGTCCACGCGTCGCACTTCGCCGCACCGCGACGCCCCGGGCTCGAGCACGTGCCCACGCTTGAGGACACCGAGAGCGACGGTGACGTCGGCCTGGACGCACGGAGTGAAGGCCTGACCCGTGTCACTCTGCACGCCGGAGGGAAGGTCTGCAGCCACCACCCGGGCGCCGCGTGAACGCCACGCGGCGATCCGCTCAACCGCATCCGCCGCGGCCCCCTCGGGTGCCCGGTTGAGCCCGGTCCCGAAGATCGCATCCACCACAACATCCCCGCGTCTTACCTCGGCGTTCACCGGAATCGGCGCCGGATGGAGGCCCAACTCCTCGAGCGCCACCAGGTTGCGCTTGGGGTCGGGGCCGAGTCGTTCTGGGGCTCCGAGAAGCTCGACGCGCACGCGACGACCTGCCTCTGCAAGCTTCCGCGCGACCACCAGGCCATCGCCCCCATTGTTCCCGGGCCCGCAAAGGACGAGGAACTGGCCTCCTGGTTCGGCGATCTCCATTGCCGACGTTGCGATCGCCGCGCCGGCATTCTCCATGAGGATCGAAACGGACAGCCCGTGGGCTGCAGCTCGCTCCTCGAGGGTCTTCGTCCCTGCGGCTGTGTGAAGAGGCTTCAAGCGGGGCCTCGGATTCAGAACGGGTTGCCCTTCCCGGGTGCGTCGGACTTCCTAGGGTACCGGCTTCGGAATGCGTTGAAGGACGACGACGGCGGCAGCGACTCCTGCGTCGTGGGTGATGGAGAGCAGCGCTTCCGCGCCGAGGCGGCTCATGGCCTCCACGGCGACTCCGGACAGACGGAATGCGGGAGCGCCCGAGGTGCGGGGCACCTCCATGTGCTTCCACGCGAGACCCGATGGAGCACCGAGGGCCTTGGTGAGCGCCTCCTTCGCGGCAAATCGCCCCGCAAAGGCCGCTGCGGCGTCCGCTCGCGCCCCGCAGTAGGCGCGCTCCTCCTCCGTGAACACGCGCGCGAGGAAGCGCTCCGCGCGTGGGCCCTCCAGGATGCGACGCATCCGCTCCACGGAGCAGATGTCCAGCCCCAGCCCGAGCACCATGGCCGCCCTCAGCGCGGATTGCGCATCAGCTCCACCATCTCACGCACTGCACGCTCGAAGCCCACCAGCACCGCCCGCGACACGATGCCGTGCCCGATGTTGAGCTCGTCAATCTCGAGGATGCGCGCGATGGGTCGCACGTTGTCGTAGTTGAGCCCGTGCCCCGCAGCCACACCCAGGCCCAGCTTGGACGCCGCCTTCGCCGCGTCCAGGATGCGCGCGAGCTCCCGGTCGCGCTCGCGCGGATCCCTCGCCTCGCAGTAGCGCCCCGTGTGCAGCTCCACCCGCTGTGCGTTCGCCTTGTGCGCCGCGCGCACCTGGTCCAGGTCCGGATCGATGAAGAGGGACACCGCGATGTCCCCGTCGCGCAGGCTCTTCACCACCCGCGCAAGCGCGTCGCGCTGGTTCGCCACATCCAGACCGCCCTCGGTGGTGAGCTCCTCGCGCCGCTCCGGCACCAGCGTCGCGGTGTCCGGCTTGTGCTCGTAGGCGACCTTCACCATCTCCTGCGTGGCCGCCATCTCCAGGTTGAGCACCGTCTGCACGGTCTCCCGGAGGAGGCGCAGGTCGCGATCCTGGATGTGGCGCCGGTCCTCGCGCAGGTGGATGGTGATCTGCTCGGCGCCGGCCAGCTCCGCCAACGCCGCCGCCGTCACCGGGTCCGGGTACGTGGCCCTGCGCGCCTGACGCAGGGTCGCCACGTGGTCCACGTTCACTCCGAGCCGCTGTCCCAAGGGGTTCCTCCCGCTGCAGCCACGTGCTGCACGGGGACGGCTTTAGCGACTTTGCGGGGGGAGGGGAAGTCAGGACAGGGACTTGCTGAGGGCCGCTGCGATCTGCTTGGCGTAGGCCTCGTTGCGCGACGCGTCCGGGCCCTCCACCAGGATGCGCACCTTGGGCTCGGTCCCGGAGAAGCGCACCAGCGTCCGTCCTTCCTTGCCCAGCTTGGTCTCCACGTCCTTGATGGCCCGCATGACCTCGGGCAGCTCGCCCAGCTCGCGGCGCTCGCGGACCACGACGTTGAGCAACGTCTGGGGGACGGGCTCGAAGATGCCGGCGAGCTCGGAGAGGGGCTTGCCGGAGCGGCACATCACCGCCAGGAGCTGCAGCGCCGCGAGCGTGCCGTCTCCCGTCGTCGCGTGGTCCAGGAACACGAGGTGACCGGACTGCTCGCCGCCCAGGTTGTAGCCGTGCTTGCGCATCTCCTCGACGACGTAGCGGTCCCCCACCTTGGTCCGCACCGTCTTCACGCCCATGCGCGCCACGGCCCGCTCCAGGCCGATGTTGCTCATCACCGTGGCGACGAGCGTCTTCTTCTTGAGCTCCTTGCGGGTGACGAGCTCCTGCGTGCAGATGGCCATGATGGCGTCGCCGTCCACCACGCGGCCCTTCTCGTCCACCACGATGAGGCGGTCCGCGTCCCCGTCGAGCGCGAGGCCCACGTCCGCCCCGTGCTTCACCACCGCCTTCGCGAGCGCCTCCGGGTGGAGGGCGCCGCACTTGTGGTTGATGTTCTTGCCGTCCGGCTCCGTGCCCAGCGCGATGACGCGGGCGCCCAGCTCCTCGATCACGGCGGGGGTCGTCTTGTAGGCCGCGCCGTTGGCGCAATCGACCACGATGGTCATGCCCTCGAGCGACAGCTCGCGGGGGAAGGTGGTCTTCAGGAAGACGACGTAGCGGCCACGGGCGTCCTCGAGCCTCACCGCGCGGCCGATCTTGGTGGCCGTGGGGCGAAGGTGGTCGATCTCCCCGCTCGAGATGAGCGCCTCGATGCGGCCCTCCGTCTCGTCGGGCAGCTTGAAGCCGTCACGCCAGAAGAACTTCACGCCGTTGTCGTTGAACGGGTTGTGAGAGGCGCTGATGACAGCGCCTGCGTCCGCGCGCATGGAGGTGGTGATGTTGGCGATGCCCGGCGTGGGCAGCGGCCCCACGAGGGCCACGTCCACGCCCATGGAGGTGACGCCCGCAGCCAGCGCCTGCTCGAGCATGTAGCCGCTCAGCCGCGTGTCCTTGCCGATGACCACCCGGTGGCGGTGGTTGCCGTTGCGGATGAGGTGCGCGAGCGCGCGCCCCAGCTGGACCATCACCTCCACGGTCATGGGGTAGGTGTTCGCCTCGCCCCGCACCCCGTCCGTCCCGAAGAGCCGCTCGGAAGCGCGCCCTTCCTTCGCCGCCACCTTCATCCTGTACGCCATCGTTTCCTCGGTTCCCGGAGTGCTGCGCGGGCGCGCTTATACCGCAGCGTGCCGTGCCGCGCGGCGTTCGAACCTAGGGAGCCCACTCCCGGTGGGCAAGCAGCCCACCGGTCGCAGGCTCTAGAGGCCAAAGAGGTCACCCGCCTCCCGTGAAGTCCGGATGGCGTCCGCCACCGCCAGTGCGTCGCGACACTCCGCCACGTCGTGGACACGGACCACATCCGCCCCCCCCAGAGCCGCCACGGCGGCCACCGAGCCCAGCGTCGCCGCCAGGCGCTCGGACGGCGGCTTGCCCCCGGCGAGCTTCCCCAGGAAGGACTTGCGGCTCGTGCCCACCAGCACGGGCAATCCGAGCTGACGGAGGTCCACGAGTCGACGGAGGAGGAGGAGGTTGTGGCCCGCCGTCTTCCCGAAGCCGATGCCCGGGTCCACGAGGAGGCGATCGCGTGGGACTCCAGCCGTGACCGCGCGCTCCACGGCCTCGTCGAGCCAAACGAGGACCTCCGCGACCACATCCGCGTAGACCGCCTCGCGCTGCATGGTCTCCGGCGTCCCACGGATGTGCATGACGCAGCACGCAGCGCCCGTCGCTGCCACCACGTGGGCGAGCTGCGGATCGAAGTGCAGACCGCTGATGTCGTTGACGAGCACGGCTCCCGCGGCGAGCGCTTCCTTCGCCACCACCGCCTTCGAGGTGTCCACGGAGATCGGGACGTCCGTGCGTTCCTTCAAGCCACGGACGACGGGGAGGATGCGCGCGAGCTCCTCGTCCGCGGACACGGGCGGGGCACCGGGACGCGTGGACTCGCCGCCCACGTCGAGGAGGTCTGCACCCGCGCGCGCGAGTGCTTCACCGTGTGCCACGGCGGACTCCGCGGCGAGGAAGCGTCCCCCGTCGCTGAAGCTGTCCGGAGTGACGTTGACCACGCCCATGACGTGCGTCCTCGTGCCCCAGGTGAGCGTCCGGCCACCGAGGACGAGTGCTCTCGGCGCCCCCGCGGCGTCCAGGACGCGCGTGAGGGCTCGGGCGAGAGGTGTGAGCGCTGCGTCTTGCCCGCAGGTGTCGAGCAATCTCAGGAATTGCTCGCGACGCCCGGTGAGGAGTCCGCTTCCAGGGCGTGCCTTCGTGTCCCCAGGGGTGAAGTGCGGGACGCCGTCGTGGACTTGCGAAGTGGGCGCCTCGTGCAGCCCGCGAAGGAAGCGGTCGTCGTCGGCTGTCAGCCCCGTGAGCAGCACCTGGAGGTGGGGCAGCTTCGTCAGGAGTGACTCACGGACCCGAGCTG
>JAKEEX010000521.1 GCA_022616315.1 Myxococcaceae bacterium | reverse complement strand
CGAGCAGCGCGGCCCCGATGATGCCGCTGTCGTCGCCCAGCTCCGCGTCCGTGATGGTGAGTGCCTCGCGGCTGACGGTCAGGGTGTAGGCCAGCACCCCGCCGAGGATGTGCCGCTTGAGCCCCGGCATTCGAGCGAGTGTGCCACCCCCGAGCACGAGCCGCGCCGGGTTGAGCACCGTCACCTGGTTGGCCACCGCCAGCCCGAGGAACTCAGCCGCCCTCTCGAAGATCTCGCACGCAACCGGATCCCCCGCATCGGCAGCTGTCTCCAGCAGGGTGGGGGCCAGCGGCCGAAGTCCCTGCTCCGCGGCCAGCTGCTTGAGGAGCGTGGGACGTTCGCCGTCAATGGCCTCCTTCAGCTGCGCGATGAGGTTGTGGCCCCCCGCATACGCTTCGAGGCACCCGCGCTCGCCGCATCCGCACAGGCGTCCATTGGGCACGACCTTGATGTGACCGAACTCACCGGCCACACCCGATGCGCCAGTGACGAGCTGCCCATTCGCGATGATGGCGCTGCCGACACCGCTGCCCACGAAGACGACGAAGAGGTCCTGCGCGCCGCGTCCGGACCCGACCTTCAGCTCGCCCCACGCGGCCGCGGAGAGGTCGTTCACGACGCGCACGGGCCAGCCAAAGCGCTCCGCCAGCAAGGCCCCGAGCGGCACGTCGCGCCAGCCGAGGTTCGGTGCAACCCGGATGATGCCCGTCTCACCCTGGAGCTGCCCGGCGGCGCCCACGCCGATGGCGCTCACCGAGACGTGACTCGCGAGCTTCAGGGCCGCAGCCGCCGCTCCGGCGATGGAGTCCACCACCGCTGAAGAACTGCGCTCTCCGAGCGCCACCTTGTCCGCAGCGAGGATGGTGCCATGCGCGTCCACCACTGCGGCGCGCGCGTACGTCCCTCCCAGGTCGATTCCCAGCGTGGCCACGTCCCCGTCCACCCGTGTTTGGGGAGGGAACCAAGGCCCTCCCGGCCGGGCTCACGTTAGCCTGCCTCACGCACAGGGCGCACGCAGGGTCGGAGCAACTGCCACGGAGTCAGCGGTGCTGCTGTCTCCCACGGCCCCCTCACCCCGTCCCTCTCCCAGGGGGAGAGGGGTGATTGGGGGCGAGGGGAACGAGGTCAGGCGCCGAGCTCGCGCTTCACGCGCTCCACGGT
>JAKEEX010000520.1 GCA_022616315.1 Myxococcaceae bacterium | reverse complement strand
GTCTCCGACCCCATGGATGACACGACGTACCAAGGGGGTCTGACACCTTGAATGTGAGCGACTCCGTCACCGAGCCCCGGCGTAGCGCCCATACCGCTTGAGCAACTCCACGAGCCGTGCGTGCGGAATTGCGCGCACGGAGTGCCCCTCGTTCCCCTCCATGTCTCGCGCGGCGACCATGGCGTTGACGATGGCCTCCTCCGTCGCTTGCACCGTGGCGGCGAACAGCGGGTCCAGCTTGTCGTTTCCGAGCAACGTCGCGGTGCTCACCGGCTTGCCCGAAACGGCCTCGGCGTTGGCCGTGGAGAACGCCACGAAGATGTCGCCCGAGCCGTTGCCCGCGTAGCTGCCCATGCGCGCAAGCCCCATCCCGGCGCGCTTCGCCAGGCGCTTGAGCTGGTGCGGCAACAACGGCGCATCCGTCGCCACCACGATGATGATGGAGCCGGTATCTCCAGCGCCGGGGTTGCTCTGGCTGTACACCCGGTGCTCGCGCAGGTGCTGGCCCACGGGCACTCCGGCGATGCGCAGCGAGTCCCTCAGCCCGTAGTTCGCCTGCACCAGCACGCCCACGGTGTGGCTGCGCTCCCCGTCACGCACCACGCGCGACGCCGTGCCGATGCCGCACTTGAACTCGTGGCACACCATCCCCGTGCCGCCACCAACGTTGCCCTCCGCCACCGGACCCGGCCGCGCACCTGAGAGCGCGGCGTCCGCGTGCTCGGGACGGACGTGGAACCCGTTCACGTCATTGAGGTGTCCGTCCCACGTCTCCGCGACGAGGGGCAGGGACCAGAAGTATCCGCTCGCGTCCGCGCCGCCCTGCCGCACGCGCCACGCGATGGCGGCATCCCGCACCACGCCCACACTGTGCGTATTCGTCAGCAGCACCGGTCCCTCCAGCTGCCCGCCCTCCTCGAGCCACGCGGTGCCGGTCATCTCGCCATTGCCGTTCAGCGCGAACGAGGCGCCGAAGACGGGGAGCATCAAGCTGTCACGGCCGCGCGGGAGGATGGCGGTCACACCGGTGCGGACCTTGCGCCCATCCTTCAGGTCCTCGATGAGCGTGACCTGGCCCACGGTGACGCCGGCGACGTCGGTGATGGCGTTGAGCGCTCCGGGCGTCCCGTCGAAGGGCACGCCCAGGGCGCGCGCGCGGAGGACGGGCGCAGCGTGAGCGGGTAGGCACAGCGCGCACAGCAGGACGACGATTCGATGCATGTAGACTCTCCGGCGGCGCGCAGCTGGGCGATCAGAGCGCGACCCAAAGCCTAGACGACGAGGAGTCGGCAGTTGAATCGTGTTGCAACGCTGGTTTCGGAGGAGCTGGACCGGGCGCACGCCCTGCCGGCGCGCTTCTATCGCGGTGAAGAGGTGCTCGCGTTCGAGCATGAGCACGTCTTCGGACGCAGCTGGCAGCTCGTCGCCCACGCAGGTGAGCTCACGGAGGTGGGCGACCACGTGGTGACGGAGGTCGGTCGCATGCCCGTCCTCATCGTGCGCGGCGAGGACGGGGGCCTTCGCGCCTTCCCCAACGTGTGCCG
>JAKEEX010000519.1 GCA_022616315.1 Myxococcaceae bacterium | reverse complement strand
TCTACACGGCGCGGCTCGCGGAGCAGCGCGATCTCGCGCAGCTCGAAGCGCTCGTTGTAGACGACGCGGCCCTCCGGCAGGTTGTCCTCCGCGGTGAGGGCGTAGACAGTGAAGCGCCGCTTCGGCGCGGAGTCCGGGCACACCGGGTGCTGCGCGGCAGGGTTTCCGAAGATGGGGTTGCCCGGCAACGGGAGCAGGTCCGGCTGGAGGTCCCGGTAGGCGCGCAGGAGCCCCCACGTCCCGTTCCAGAGGTCGTCCGTGTTCGCGCTCTGGTATAGGAAGTCCGCGGTGGGCCCGGTGATGGGCGGGAGCCTGTCCAGGAGCTCGAAGTGCTCGGAGATGAGGAACAGCTGGCCGTTGTGGAAGCCGCTGTCCGCGTCAGCGTACTCGTGCAGCCACTTCAACCCATGCAGGTTGAAGGCGTGGGACTCCTCGTGCGCCCCCTCCAGCAAGCGGAGGTGGACCTTGTCCCCCGGGTAGGCGCGCAGGAGCGGCGTGGCCGGCTCACCGTGGACGTCCGAGCGGAAGACGTTCTCCATGGCTCCCTCGGGCCCGTCCTTCTGCTCGAAGCGGTGGCCCCTCCTCCGCGCGATGCGCAGCGGGATGGGCTCGTTCCTGTAATTGACGAGCATGCCGCCCGGGTCGTCCGCGGAGACGGCCTCCGGGGGACGGTCCTCCGCGTTCTCCACGGCGATGGGCAGCGGCGCCAGCTCGTCCCCCGGCGGGTTGATGGCCTCGCCGTCGCGGTCGAACAGCAGCGCGAAGTCCGCGAAGCTCAGGGTGAACTCGCGGAAGCTCTGCTTCGGGTCCTGCGTGAGGATGTCCGCGCGGGAGCCGGTGGGACCACCGTCGGAGCGGGTCCCGAAGGTGGCGCCCGTGCCCGGGTCACGCCACGTGCTGCCGGAGGGCTCCACCGCCAGGCCCGCGTAGAGGCCGTGGTGCTGCATGCCCGCGGGCGAGAAGTGGTCGTGGATGAAGCTGGTGCCCACGGTGCGGTCCAGGCCCTGCCTGTTGACGATGGGGTCCGCCCACCACCGCTGGATGCTGGTTTGAGCCCCCGGCTGCGCGCTCTGGAGACCCGGGTGCCTCTTCACCCTCAGCTTCCGACGCTCCCCCTGCTCCTTCGTGGTGCCGTCGCTCTGGAACGCTCCGCCCGCCCGGTTGGCCGCCCGGATGCGCATCTGCACCGCCGCCGCACCGAAGGAGCCGTCCTCGTAGTTGAAGCCGTTTTCCGCCCCGTCCGAGCTGGTGACGTCGAACTTCACCAGGTGGATGTGCATGCCGGTGATGTCCACGGGTTGCGCAATCTGGAAGTCATCCGCCAGCAGGAAGCCCGGGAGCATGTTGGTGAGGTGCACGACGGCGC
>JAKEEX010000518.1 GCA_022616315.1 Myxococcaceae bacterium | reverse complement strand
GGTCGCGTTCCTCACCCCGAGCCAGGCAACGTCCCCCTGCGCCGTCGGTCCGCGGGCTTCGCGCGCCCAGGGCCTTCCCTGTCCGCCCCGCGCTGGCCAGCGTTCCTCGGGATGATCCTCGTGGACCTCCTCGAGCAGCAGCAGGACGCCATCGTCGAGCGCTGGCTCGAGCAGGTGCGCCCGCTCGCTCCCCGCCCTGACCTCACGCGAGTGGAGCTCGTGGGCACGCTCCCGGCCCTGCTAACGGAGCTGGCGCGCGCGCTGCGCCAATCCTCCGCATTCCCGGCGCCCCCCGCCTGCAGCCACGTGGCCGAGGAGCACGGCAAGCAGCGCCGGCGGCTCGGGTACGCGACGGGCGCGGTGGCGCGCGAGTACCCCCTGCTGCAGGACGCCATTCTTCAAATGGCGCAGGCCCGCGGGGTGGAGGTCCGCACCACCGAGGGCCTTCTTCTGGCCCGCTGCATGGGGGCGGCATCGGAGGCGGCTCTCGCCCACTCCGAGGAGCAGCCGGGGCTCGCGCGCCAGGCGAAGGAGCGCATCGGTGAGAGCGAGGAGCGGCTCCGGCTCGTGGTGGATTCCCTCCCCTCGCTCATCGCGTACATCGACGCGGACCAGCGCTATGTGCTCGGCAACGCCGCCTACTGCACCTGGTACGGTGTCGCTCCCGGGACCCTCCACGGGCGCACCGTGCGTGAGGTGGTGGGCGAGGAGAACTACGCCCGCATCCGGCCGTACATCGAGCGGGTCCTCGCCGGAGAGGTGGTGCACTACTCGGAGCCGTTCCTCTTCGCTGGGGGACGGCATGGACACGCCGAGGCGACGCTCGTCCCCCACCGCGGCCCGGACGGGCGGATGCTGGGCTACGTGGTGCTCGTGCAGGACGTCACGGAGCGGAAGGTGCTGGAGGCAGAGCTCCGGCGCGCCTCCGACTCCCTGGAGCACGGGGACCCGATGTACATCCTCGACCGGGACTTCCGCTACGTCCTCGTGAACCAGGGCATGGAGCGGCTCACGGGGAAGCCGCGGCAGGAGCTGCTGGGGAGAGTCCTCTGGGAGGTCTTCCCGACGTCGCCCCAGCCGGACTCGCTCGTGGGGCGCGAGTTCCACCGGGCGAGGGACGAGCGGGTGCCGGTCCAGTTCGAGTCATTCTCCGAGACCATGGGCCGCTGGATGGAGACAACGGTCTATCCTACCCCGGAGGGTGGCATCGCGGTCTTCCACCGGGACATCAGCGAGCGGAAGCGGCTGGAGGCCGAGCTCCGGCGCGCCTTCGATGCCCTGGAGCACGGGGACCCGATGTACATCCTCGACCGGGAGTTCC
>JAKEEX010000517.1 GCA_022616315.1 Myxococcaceae bacterium | reverse complement strand
CCCACGGCCTCGGGCTGCTGGCCGGGGAGGGTGATGCTGACGAGGCGCACCGGGGCGGGCGAGCGATTGAGGGCGTCCAGACGGAGGGTGGCCTGGCCTCCGGGGATGGCGGTGGGCTCGGTCGCGCGCGCCTCGAGGAACAGGCCGGCGCAGGCGGCGATGAGCGACTCCGTCTCGCGCACCTTCAGCACCTTCCACGGATTGTCGTCCGGGAGGGCGGTGAGCGCGGTGTGGACCGCGAGGAGGGCGGGGATGCTCTTGTGGGGCGCCCGGACGTCGAAGGTGGCGATGGCGGTGTCCACGGCCTTCGCCACGGACTCGGTGCCGGGGAAGCGGCGCCAGGTGAGGTCCAGGCCCTCGAAGAGGTCGGCCTTCGGCTTCGCGCCCTGCAGCAGCTGGAAGTACTCGAGGAGGGGGCCTCGCTCGGCGGGGACGCCGAAGCCCTGGCTCTTGTGCTGGCTGCGGCTCTCCGCGGCCACCTCGCCCCAGGAACGCCCCGTGAGAGGGTCGAACCCGCCCACATCGACCTTCACGTAGGCCGACATGTCCGCACCCGCCGGCAGGCTCCAGGTAGAGACGTTGTGGAGGAGGCGGTCTGCCTTCCAGGGCTTCAGCCCGGTGAGCTGCTCGGGGAAGCGGGTGGGGTCGGCCGCGGCGGCGAAGGCCTCGGCGGCCAGGAGGGCCGAGGCCGTGTGGTGGCCGTGGTTCGGGGGAGAGGTGTTGAAGCGCGTGACGACGATGTCCGGGCGGAAGCGCCGGAGGGCGAGCACCACGTCCGCGAGGACCTCGTCGCGGCCCCAGATGCGGAGGGACTCGTCCGCGCTCTTGGAGTAGCCGAAGTCGCGTGCGCGGGTGAAGAGCTGCTCGGCGCCGTCGACCTGGCGGGCCGCGAGGAGCTCGTGCGTGCGGATGAGGCCGAGGAGCGCGTCCTGCTCGGTGCCGATGAGGTTCTGGCCGCCGTCCCCGCGGGTCAGGGCGAGGTAGCCCGCGCGGACCCCGCGGCCACCGGCGAGGGAGGCGAGGAGGCGCGTGTTCTCGTCGTCCGGGTGCGCGGCCACGTACAGGACGCTGCCCACCACGCCCAGGCGGCGGATGCCGGAGGCGATTTCTCCTGCGTGGGGCTGG
>JAKEEX010000516.1 GCA_022616315.1 Myxococcaceae bacterium | reverse complement strand
GCGAAGACGGGCGCCAGGATGCCAGCCTGCACCCCGGGCTTCAGCGTGTCGAAGAGCACGACCTCGTCGTCGCTCGCCACCTGGACGAAGCACAGGCGCGCCCGGAACGCGTGCATGGAGTCGGCTTCCACGTCCACGGCAAGGTCGCCCGCCCGCTCGAGGCGCGAGGCAGCACTCCGGGCCGCCTCGGCGGACTCCACGTCGATGACGCTCTGTGGGTAGGTAGGCATGGTGGCCCTTCACAATACGGCCGGGCCCCTCCAATGCATGGGTGATTTTTCGGCCCGGGCCGCTAGATTGCCCCGTCTCCCATGATTGAAGAGGCACGCCTGGAGAAGAGTCTGCTCGGCCACATGGGCCGGGCCATCGCCGACCACCGGCTCATCGAGGACGGCGACCGCATCATGGTGGGAGTGTCCGGAGGCAAGGACAGCCACACCCTGCTGCACCTCCTGCGGCTCATGCAGCAGCGCGCGCCGGTGAAGTACAGCTTCGTGGCGGTCAACCTCGACCAGGGCCACCCCGGCTACCCCGGCCACCTCCTCGAGGAGTACTTCCAGCGCGAGGGCTACGAGTACCGGATGCTGAAGGAGGACACCTACAGCATCGTCCTCGAGAAGACGCCGCCGGGGAAGACGCAGTGCACGGTCTGCAGCCGCCTGCGCCGCGGCATCCTCTACACGGCCGCGGTGGAGATGGGCTGCAACAAGATTGCGCTCGGCCACCACCGCGACGACCTCATCCACACCCTCCTGCTCAACCTCTTCTTCGCGGGCTCGCTGAAGTCCATGCCGCCGCGGCTGCACTCGGACGACGGACGCAACATCGTCATCCGGCCTCTCGCTTACGCACCCGAGAAGGAGATTGCGGCCTTCGCCGAGCTGAAGAAGTTCCCCATCATTCCCTGTGACGTGTGCGGCTCCCAGGAGGACCTGCAGCGCAAGCGCATGGCGAAGCTGGTGGACGAGCTCGGCAAGGACATCCCCATGGTGCGCCAGAGCATCCTGGCGGCCATGCAGAACGTGCGTCCCACGCACCTCCTCACCCCCAACCTCTCCCTCCCCGGCGAGGGTGAAGACCCGAGGCCCTAGTCCATGCCAGGCCAGCAAGCAGTCGAAGCGCGCAAGGAGCGTAACGCGGCGCTCGTGGAGGCCATGCTGCTGGCCGCCATCTCCGACGGTCGCATCTCCCAGGCGGAGCTCGAGACGCTCCTGCGCCGCGTGCTCGAGCGCCCCGAGTTCGAGGGCACGCGCCCCGAGGAGCTGAACGCCCTGGTGGAGGCCTCCGCGGCGAAGCTCGCGCAGGCCGCGAAGCTGGAGGACGTGCTGGCCTCGCTGCGGCAGCGGCTGCCGGACCACAAGAACCGGCTCCTCGCCTTCGGCCTGGCGGCGGCCGTCGCCTTCGCGGACCGGCGCGCGACGCGGGCGGAGCTCGGGCTCCTCAAGACCTTCCAGGCGGCGCTCGGCATCTCCGAGGAGGAGGTCGCCCACGTCATCGACGTCATCGAGCACGGGGGCAGCCTGGCCGAGGCGCTCGGCGAGCCGCTGGAGCGGCTCTACGCCGAGGTGATGGTGCTGGTGAGCGCGGCGGACGGACACCTGAGGGCCGGCGAGGCGCAGGCGCTGGTCGAGACGCTCGCGAGCGACCCGCTCTTCCACGACGTCTCCCCGGAGCGCGCCCAGGTCTACGTGTCGGAGGCGGTGGTAGCGCTCGCCGCCGAGGGCCTCCCGCAGCGGCTCCGCGCGCTCGCGCAGGGGCTCACCACGCACGCGAGGCGGCTGAAGGCCTTCCGCCTCGCCGCCCACATCGCGCGCGCGTCGGGCAAGGCGCAGACGGGGACCGCCGAGCAGCGGGTGCTGGACCTCCTCCAGGCGACCTTCGGCCTCGCGGACGACGAGGTGCGGAAGATCCTCTCCGAGGCGTAGGCAGCGGGGCGGGGTGACGGCCCCTCACCCTTACTCTCCCCGAGGAGAGGGGAACTTCGTCCCTGTGCCAGTGCACCGAGCACACGACCCCTCTCCCCCTGGGAGAGGGGCGGGGTGAGGGGGCTGTGCATCCGCGCCCTGCTGTGAGAGACGTAGGGGCACCATGCGTCCTCTCGTCCTGCTCCTGTGTCTGCTGCTCGTCCCGGCCGCGCGCGCCGGCGAGGGCATGTGGCTGTTCACCGACGTGCCCACCGACCGCATCGCGAAGGAGCACGGCGTTCAGCTCACGCCGGACCTCCTCACGCGCATCCGCCTGGGTGCGGCGAAGTTGAGCACTGGTTGCTCGTCGAGCTTCGTCTCGCAGCGCGGTCTGGTGATGACCAACCACCACTGCGCGCGCAGCTGCATCGAGGACCTCTCGACCGGCGGCAAGGACTACCTGTCGAAGGGCTTCCTCGCGCGCACGGACGCCGAGGAGCTCCGCTGCCCGGGCGTGGACGTCACGCAGCTTCAGTCCATCGACGACGTCACCGCGCGCATCGACCGCGCCACCGCTGGGAAGACAGGTGCTGCCTACGCGCAGGCGCTCAAGGCGGAGAAGGCGGCCGTCGAGGCGGAGTGCAAGCCGGGCGAGAAGCGCAAGTGCGAGGTGGTGACGCTCTACAACGGCGGCCGCTACCACCTGTACACCTACCGCCGCTTGTCCGACGTGCGGCTGGTGTGGGCCCCGGAGTTCCACATGGCCGCGTGGGGCGGGGACCCGGACAACTTCAACTTCCCCCGCTACGGCCTCGATGCGGCCTTCCTGCGCGCCTACGAGGATGGCAAGCCTGCCAACGTCCCGGAGGCGCTCCAGTGGGCACCCACCCCCTTGAAGGCGGGTGACTTCGTCCTGGTGGCCGGCCACCCGGGTGGCACCGAGAGGCTCGTCACCATGGAGCAGCTCGCCTTCCAGCGCGACACGGTGCTGCCGGAAACGCTCCTGCGCTGGGCGGAGCTTCGCGGCGTGATGCTCGAGTTCAAGCGCAACAACCCGAAGCTCGCGAGCCTGGTGGGGGCGCGCGTGCGCAGCGTGGAGAACGGGCTGAAGGGCCTGCGCGGCCGCCACGAGGCCCTGGCGGCCCCCACCTTCTTCTCCGCGCTGAAGCAGCAGGAGGACACGCTGCGCGCGAAGGTGGCCGCCTCTCCCGAGCTCTCGACGAGCACGAAGGGCGCGTGGGAGTCCATCGGCCAGGCGCTGCGCACCTACCGCGGCTTCCGCACCGAGCACGTCCTCAAGGAGGAGGGACAGGCCTTCGAGTCCGAGCTCTTCCGCCACGCCCGGAGGCTCGTGCGCGCCGCGGACGAGCTTCCGAAGGACAGCAGCAAGCGTCTGCGCGAGTATTCGGACGCGTCGCTGCCCGCCCTGCGCGCGCGGGTGCTCAGCCCGGCCCCCATCCCCCGTGAGATGGAGGTCCTCACGCTCTCGTTCTCGCTGCGCCGCATGCGCGAGGTCCTGGGGACGGATGACCCGTTCGTCCAGCGCGTGCTTGCGGGCCAGTCGCCCGAGGCGCGCGCGGAGGCGCTGGTGAAGGGCACCCGGCTCGCGGACCCGAAGGCCCGCGCGGCGCTGCTCGAGGGTGGCAAGGCGGCGGTGGAGGCGTCGAAGGACCCGATGGTGGTGCTGGCGCGTGAGGTGGACGCCGAGGCGCGGGCCCTGCGTCAGCGCGCCGAGACGGAGGTGGACGCCGTCGTGAGCAAGGCGAGCGAGGCCATCGCGCGCGCCCGCTTCGCGGTCCAGGGAACCAGCGTCTACCCGGACGCCACCGGCACGCTGCGTCTGTCGTGGGGAGAGGTGAAGGGCTGGGAGGAGCGTGGACACTCCGTCGCGCCGCTCACCACGTTCGGCCAGGCCTTCGCGCGCGCCACGGGTGACTTCCCGCTGGCGCTGCCTCCCACCTGGCTGAAGGCGAAGGGGAAGCTGGACCTGGGGGTTCCCCTCGACGTGGCGACCACGAACGACATCATCGGTGGCAACTCCGGCTCTCCGCTGCTGGACCGCGAGGGCAGGGTGGTGGGCCTCATCTTCGACGGGAACCTGCACTCGCTCGGCGGTCGGTACGGCTACGACGCGCAGAGGAACAGGGCCGTCGCGGTGCACGGGGACGCCATCGTCCAGGCGCTCGAGCGCATCTACGGCGGCGGGCGTGTGCTCGAGGAGCTGCGTCCGGGGCGCGCCGCGGACGCGCGGTGACTGGGTAGGGTGAGGGCGCGCGGTGGCGGCCCCTCACCCTGTCCCTCTCCCCGAGGAGAGGGGAAGTCCGTCACGGTGTCGGAACACGGAGCACAGAGCCCCTCTCCCCCTGGGAGAGGGAAAGGGTGAGGGGGCTGTCGCTCCCACGCACGGACTGAGCGCCCCACTTGCCCGTCCTCTGCTCCGCAGCCACACCAAGGGAAGGAGCCCACGATGGAGCTTCTTCCGTCCCTGCCTCTACGCGCGCTGAAGGAGACGCCACCACCCACGCACGGTGCGCGCCCGGAGGAGCAGCCGGGCGCGGAGCAGGAAGCGGTGGGCCCTGAGCGCGCGCTCCACTGTGCGCACTGCGGTCACCCAATCACGCACGAGAAGCACCGCACCACGGTGGGCGGGCGCCACGTGCACACGCGCGTCAACCCGCACGGCTTCGTCTACGACTTCGGCTGCTTCTCCGCCGCCGCGGGCTGCATCACGTCCGGGCCTCCCACGCAGGAGGACACCTGGTTCCCCGGGCACGCGTGGGAGTTCGCCGGGTGCGCGCAGTGCCACACGCACCTCGGCTGGTTCTTCCGCGGCGAGAGCGCGTTCTTCGGCCTGGTGCTGGACCGGCTTCGGGCCGGGGACTGACGTCGGGCGCCCTCCTCCGGGCAGGCACACAGACTCTGGCCCCTACGACGTTGACGTTGACGTTGACGTGGTCGTGGTCGTGAACGTGGACGGCGACGGCGACGTGAACGCTACCGACTTGCTGAGCCACCTACGCACCAGCATGGCTGCGGTCTCCTCGAGTGCATCGTCGCCATACTCACCAAGCTCGATTGCAGCTTGCGCCCACGGGTTCGTCGCCGTCGCCGTCGCCGTCAACGTCAACGTCAACGTCAACGTCAACGTCAACGACCTCTAACTTCGGACTGCGGCCAGAGGCGGCTTCGTTCATCCACCACAGACGCTGCGGTAGCGCACGGTGATTCGCTGGCCCGCAGAGGGGACACTGCCCGCATCGAAGACGACGGCATTGACCGCCCCATCGAACTGCCACGCATTGCTCGGAACCCCATCCACCGTCACCGTCATCTCACCGAGTCCCGTCGGAACGGCCGCAAGGTGAAAGTCCTGCTGCGGTCCCACCGCCCCCGCGGAGATGCCATCGAGCATCCCGCGATAGCTCCCTTCACAGATGTCCCTCACCTCTCCACCCGTCTGCCGTGCCACCTCCGCCACACGGTCGGCCGTGGGACCCGCGGTACGGCACAGTCCCGAGGCCACGGGGACGAGCGCGTGCATCCGCGTGCGATTCGCGCCTCCTGGTCCCTTCAGGCTGCGGAGGAACTGCACGTAGCTCTCCACGGGGAAACCCGAGTGGTCGTCCTCGTCCGTGAGCATCACCACCGCCAGGGCTGCCGGTTCGCGCACGAGCCCGAGGTTGCCGTCATTCACCAGCGCGGTGCGCGGGTCATCCGCGCGGTCCACCAGCGGGCTGCCCAGGGCCTGGCGCACCGTCTCCAGTCCCTGCGTCAGGTCATGGCACGTGCCCACCAGGACATTCTGCTGGAGCACGGCCACTCCGTTTCCATCCACCACCCTCGCCCGCGCACCGTCCACCGGCACGAGCCGTCCCGCCTCGCCGCCGCCGCTGGGCCCGGCGCACGTGGACGGGCGGGACACCAGCCCCGTCGTCGTCACCCCCACACGGACATCCAGCCCCTGTGCGCGCGTCACCGCGAGCCAGCCGGGGACGTCCGCGCGCAGCCGGTCGAGGAACGCTCCCATCGTCGTGGTGTTGCCGAGCACGAGCAGCACGTCCAGCTGGCTGTCCGCGCCCTGCACGAAGGTCTCCTCCTGCAGCCCCACGTGGTTCGTCTCCGCGAGCAGCGGAACGAGGAGAGGCACAGGCTCACCCACCGCATGCACGTAGAGCGGCGTGAAGTGCT
>JAKEEX010000515.1 GCA_022616315.1 Myxococcaceae bacterium | reverse complement strand
CCCGAGCGTGTCCTCGCCTCCGTGCACGGTGCGCTCGCGGGTCAGCGACTCCTGGACGCAGAAGCGGAGCTGCGTGCCCCGCTGGCGCAGGTGCAGAGCCTCGAGGCGCTCGCGCGCGCGCCCATCTCCCTCACCGCGCAGGCCGGCCCCGTGTCCGTGGCCCAGCTGGGGCGGCTGCGCTCGGCCTTCCTCGAGCAGGACGGAGACCTGTCCCCCGGAGAGGGCTTCGCCGCGGTGGACAACTCCGGCTTCCCCACCGGAGCAGGGGTCAGCGCACTCGAGCCCATCGCAACCACGCGCGCAGGCGGTCCGCAGGTGACCTTCGATGGAAGGGCCCGCGCCACCCTCACGCTCGGTGGAACGCTGGCGGACCCCGACGCGCGGCTGCAGCTCGGGTTCACCGAGCTCGGGCGCGGGCACCTCGCTCTCGGAAAGGCCGACGTCACGTGGACGTACTCCGACACCCGGAACGCGCTCGACGCGGTGCTCACGGCGCCCGGAGGCGGGAAGCTCGAGCTCACCGGTACCACCACGTTGGACCTCTCCCTCCCCTCGCTCCGAAGCGGGCTGGACCTGGAGCACGCGCGGGTGGACGCCCGGCTCGACTCGCAGGACTTCGCGCTCGACTTCCTCTCCGGCGCGACGCAGACGGTGCGCCGCGTGGGCGGCATCCTCGACGCGCATGCGAAGGTGAGCGGGCCCCTCCTGACTCCGGCGCTCGATGGAGACGTGGAGTGGAGGAACGGGCGTGTCACCCTCGCCGGCCTCGGCGAATACAGGGACGTGCACCTGAAGGTCACCGGTAGTCGCGAGCGCATCCGGCTCGAGGACCTCAGTGCCAGGAGCGGCGCGGGCTCCGCCCGCCTCGCCGGGGAAGCGGACCGCTCCGGGGGCCAGTACCAGCTGCGGGCAAAGGGAAGAGTGGACCGCTTCCCGGTCGTGTACGACGACCAGCTGCTCGCCGTGGCGAGCCTCGACAACTTCTCGCTCAGCGGGACGCTCTCCAGCGAGGCGCTCTACATCCAGCGACTCTCCGTCCCCGGCGCCACGGTGGAGCTCCCCGAGGTCCGGCGCAAGGACCTGCAGCAGCTCGACCGCCCCGGGGACATCGTACTGACGCGCAACGGGGCACCCGTCAACGTGGCCCAGCGCAAGCGCACGCTCGCGTCCCGGCGTGCCGCGCGCAACGGACCCACGCCGGACGCCGGAGGTGCCGGACAGGGCACGGGCCAGGGCGACCTGCGCTTCACCGTCCTGCTGAACGCCCCGCGCAACGTCTGGGTGAAGGGCACCGACGTCAACATCGAGCTCGGCTTCTCCGACCCGTTCCGCATCGAGTACACGGACCGTGCCTCCATCTTCGGCGAGGTGCGGGTGCTCCGGGGACGCGTCGGCGTGCTCGGCCGCGAGTTCGACATCCAGCGCGACAGCCAGCTGCGCTTCACCGGCCCCGCCAGCCAGCCCTTCATCAACGTCTCCGCCGTCCACACCAACGACCGCGAGAACGTCACCGTCACCATGGCCATCCGCGGACAGGGCAAGGACTTCACGGTCAAGCCCACGAGCGAGCCGCCGATGACGGAGACGGAGATCTACACGTTGCTCGCCACAGGCCGCCGCACGCTCGAGCTCAACTCGGGCTCCGCCACCGGCTCTGCTTCGGCTGTCTCCGTCGTGGGCAACCTGCTCGCGGGCCAGGCCCAGAGGGTGCTGGCCGGCAAGCTTCCGCTGGACGTCCTCTCCATCGAGGCAGGCGAGAACCTCCTCCAGGGCGCCCGCTTCGAGGTGGGGCACTACCTGGGAGACAAGCTGTATGTGGGCTACTCACATCGCTTCCGGGGCGCCGGCATGAACGAGGACACGGGCTCGGCCAGGTTGGAGTACCAGATAGACCCCCGCTGGAGCCTCGAGGGCGAGGTCGGCGTCGGTGGCCGCGGAGAGAGCGGCGCGGACCTCATCTGGAGCACGGAGTTCTGAGCGTCCGTCCCCGTGTGAAGAAACGTTTCCCGCAACGCTCCCGCCACACGGTGGGCTGGGGACGGGAACAAGCTCCGGGCCCGCCGGGTTGACAGGCAACCGAGCGCCGATCGCATTGACTTTGAAGTGCCGACCGACCAGAGATGGCAGCTTCGTCGGCCGACTCCCCGAGGCTTAACCCACCGTGATGACCCTCCCGTTGCTCCTCGCTCAAGCGCAGGTCCACCAGGGCTGGCTGACGTCCCAGTTCCTCCAGCTGATGCTCACCAGCGCCGAGTGGGTGCTGTGGCTCCTCTCCGCCCTCTCCGTGGTGTCGGTCGGGCTGATGCTGGAGCGGCTCGTCTACTTCTT
>JAKEEX010000514.1 GCA_022616315.1 Myxococcaceae bacterium | reverse complement strand
GTGTCGAGCGTGAAGACGAGCCCCGTCACGCGGTCCAGGTGGCGGTACAGCCACTCGATGGCCCGGCGGGTGTCGTCCACCGCCCCCGGGACGTAGAGGCTCGCCCCCGGCATGCAGAACGTCACCTGGACGTCCACGCCGAAGACGCAGATGCGCTCGCGGTCCTCGTCCGCAGGCCGCACGCCATGCCGACGCGCGTACGCTCGCGCCGCCTCCGCGACGGCGCCTGCCCGCTCCAGGTACAGCGTCCCCACGGCTGCGGGGTCGTAGAAGTCGGGCAGGGGCAGGGCCATGGTGCGTATCCAGTCCTCGTCAGCCGCAGACGATGGAGCTCGGCTGCACAACCCCCTCACCCTGTCCCTCTCCCAGAGAGAGAGGGGATTGGCATTGAGCTCCGCCTCAAGAATGGTGATGCCTGCACGCGCCCTGCGACGCGGCTGCACCTCCCTCACTCGCGCGGAGTGACTCCGGCCGAGCTAGCGCTTGCGCGCCACCCGTGCCGCCTTCGCCAGCATGGCGCGGCCCTTGGCCCCGGCCTTCGCGCGCACGGGCTTCAGGAACTCGCGCTTGTAGTCGATGAGGCTGCGCTTGATGACCTCGTGGGCCTCCACGCGGTCGTACACCTCGTGAATCTGCACGGCGCGCGGCGCCTCCCCGGGCAGCTGCTTGTACGTGAGGAAGTAGTGCCGCAGGCGGTCCACGACCTCGCGCGGGAGCTGGGACACGTCCGCGATGTGGCCGTAGGCGAGGTCCGCCTCGAGCACGGCGATGACCTTGTCGTCCGCCTCGTTCTTGTCCACCATCCGCAAGCCCCCGATGGGCCGCGCGCGCAGGAGGAACTGGCCGTGCGGAATCTGCTTCTCGCTGAGGACGCAGATGTCGATGGGGTCGCCGTCGCCCTTGATGTCCTTCAGGCCCGTCCGCTCCATGCACCGCTCGGCAACCTTCTTGCCGCAGTAGCTCTGCGGGATGAACCCGTAGAACGTCGGGCACTGGCTGGAGAAGCGCTGCGGCCGGTCGATCTTCAGGAGGCCGCTCTCCTTGTCCAGCTCGTACTTCACGCCGTCGTTGGGGACGATCTCGATGTACGCGGTCACCCACTCCGGAGCGTCCTCGCCGGGGTCGATTCCGTGCCACGGGTGTGCCTGCGACTTGTGGATGGGGTGCATCTTCAACGAGCCTCCTGGGTGAGCGCCTCGGCCTCCCTCAAGAGTCCGGCGACGGCGGTGTGGCAAGTCTGTGTGAGCGCGTCTCGCGACTCGAGCGCGAGGCCCGTGGTGGGAATCGGCGGGCCAATCACCAGCGCCGCGCGGCAGCCGCGCCGCACCTGGAGGCTGCCCTTGGGCAGGATGTGCCGTGTCCCCGCGACCGCCAGGGGCACGATGGGCACCTGCGCCTGGATGGCCAGCACGGCCGCGCCCTTCTTGAAGGGCCTGAGCACGCCGTCCTCACTCCGGCTCCCCTCTGCGAAGAAGAGGAGGCTCGTGCCACTCTGCACCGCGGGCACCGCAGCCGCGAGCGCGTCGCGGTCCGAAATTCCACCCTTGCGCTCCACGCGCACCATCCCGGTGGCCGAGAGCGCGTGCCCGAAGACGGGGATGCGGAAGAGCTCCGCCTTGCCGATGAAGCGGATGTACTTCGGGATGCTGGCCACGATGAGCGGCGCGTCGAAGTGCGACTGGTGGTTGCACACGAGGACGCAAGGCCCCTCGGGCACATACTCGAGTCCGTTCACGGCGGCACGAACGTCCGCGATCCCGAGGAGCCGGCGGACGTACCAGTGGATGGCGCGATCCGCCTTCTCGGGGTCCTTGAGGGCGAGCCCGAGCACGACGGGGGACATCACGCTGGTGAGCCCCAGCGCCGCGGAGGCCGCGTAGACCGTGTCGAAGACCGCTCTCATCGGAAGAAATCGTGGGCAGGAAAGAGGAGGACTTCGTCGATGCGCGTCTTGCCGAGCAGCAGCATCAAGATGCGGTCGAGACCCACCGCGATGCCAGCCGACGGGGGCATCCGACCCACCGCCTCCAGGAACCTTTCGTCGAGCGGATATACCGGACGCCCGGCCGCGCGTCTAAGGCCTTGTTCCTCGCCGAGCCGCCTTCGTTGCTCCTGCGCATCCGTCAGCTCGGAGAAGCCATTGGCGAGCTCCATTCCGAGGGCGTACAGCTCCACGCGCTCGGCCACCGTGGGGTCCCCGGGCTTGAGGCGCGCGAGCGCGGCCATGGACGCGGGGTACTCGGTGAGGAAGGTCGGCCGCTCCCTCCCCAGACGGTCCTCCACGCGCTGCAGGAAGAGGTGGAAGAAGACGTCATCGAACGCGGTGGCCTCTCCCGTGCGGACTCCGATGCGCTCGGCCGCCGCCTTGAGGGAGGGTCCGTCCACGTGCTGGGCGAGGTCGATGCCCGTCTCGCGCCGGACGGCCTCGCGCAAGGAGAGCCGCTCGAAGGGGGCGCGGAAGGGTCCCTGTCCTCCGAGCGCCTCCTGCACGGCGCAGAGCGCACCCTCCAGGTCGTCCATGATGGCGTGGTAGTCCGCGTGAGGGCGGTAGAACTCCAGCATGGTGAACTCGGGGTTGTGCGTGGGGGAGATCTCCCCGTTGCGGAACACCTTGCACAGCTGGAAGCAGGGCCCCACGCCGTCCGCGAGCAGCCGCTTCATGGCGTACTCGGGTGAGGTGTGCAGGTAGAGCGTACGCCGCTCGCCCACGTCGGTCTCCGGGATGAAGGGCACCTCGCAGGCGGTGATGTGCGGCTCCATCCCGGGGGCGGGGACGAGCACCGGGGTCTCCACCTCGAGGAAACCCCGCCCGGCGAAGAAGCGCCTGAGTGCCGAGTACATGAGCTGGCGAGCGAGCGCTGCTTTCAGCTGGGAGGCGTTGGGCATGAGGGCGGCGGAAGTTACAGTGCCGGCCCGATGCGCCCAAGGATTGCCTGGCTCCTCCCCGCGGCCGTTGTACTGACGGCCTGTCCCAAGGCCTCACTCCACGGCCCGGCCTCGGCCGCCGAGCCCCACCTCACGCCGGAGCAGACCCGGGTCCGGGACGAGGTGGACCACATCGCGTCGGAGGTGGCCACTCTGCTCGAGACCCAGAGCGAGCGCATCTGGACTGCGTGGACGCAAGGGACACCTGCCGCCATCCCGCAGACGTACGCGGGGCGGGAGGCCCTCGTCTCGGGGGAGACCCTCCAGAAGGTGGACCAGCTGCGGCAGGTCAGCCAGGACGGGCGGAACATCCGGGCCCTGACCGCGCTCCACTCGTTCCTCGTGGGTGAGCTCCTGGGTCGTGAGCTCGGCGACCTGAACGACGCCGTCGCCAACCTGGAGGCCTCCCTCACGTTCACGAGCGACGGCCGGGAGGTCCGGCTGCGCGAGCTCGACCGACTGCTGGCCAGCGAGCCGAACGCTGCGCGGAGGAAGGCGTTGTGGGAGGACGCGGTGCCCGCGCTGGAGCGCCTCAACCGGACGCTGAAGCGCCAGCAGGAGCGCACCGAGCAGCTGGTGCGGGAGCTCGGCTACGACTCCTCGGAGGCCTTTGCCGCCGAGCTGCGTCAAGCGGACTTCGACGAGCTGATGCTCCAGGCGGAGGCGCTGCTGGACGTCACCGAGGCCCCGTATCGCGAGGTGATGGGGAAGCTGTCGCAGCGGGAGCTCGGAGTGCCGTTCGCAAAGCTCACCCGCGCGGACCTCCCACGCCTCTTCCGAGCGCATGCAGTGGATCGCTTCTTCCCGAAAGAAGCGCTGCTGCCCCGTGTGGACGCCACCCTCTCGGCGATGGGGCTGTCGCTCGAGGGGTTGCCGCAGCTCACGGTGGACGCCGCGGAGCGCCCGCGCAAGAGCCCGCGCCCCCTGGCGCTCGCGGTGAAGGGGCCCTCGGATGTGCGGCTGTCCATGGTGCCGAATGCGGGAGTGCGCGAGCAGGCCGCCACGTTCCGCGCCGTGGGGCAGGCGCTGCACATGGCCCTGACGACTGAGCAGCGCTTCGAGCTCGCGCGGCTCGGTGGTGCGGCGTCGAGCATGGCCTTCGGGCTCCTGTTCCAGGACCTCGTGGAGGATCCGGTGTGGCTCGAGGAGTACGCGGGCCTCTACGGCCAGGAGCGCGCGGAGTACCTGGCCGCCGCGGGTGCGCAGCGGCTCTTCTTGTTGCGCCGCGACGCGGGCCGCCTGCTGTACCAGCTGCGCCTGTGGCGAGAGCAGCCCGATGACCCGCGCGAGCTCTACAGCGAGGTGATGGCGCGCACGGACCTGCTGCCCGTCACGCAGGCGGACACCGCGCGGTTCCTCCTGGATCTGGACGAGCTCTTCCAGTCCGGAGACCGGCTGCGTGCGCAGCTCCTCGCGGGACAGCTGCAGGGGGAGCTCAAGGCGCGATTCGGCCCGGCGTGGTGGCACCGGCGCGACGCGGGGGAGCTCCTGCGCAAGCTGTTCGCCGCGGGGATGGGGCGCACGCCGCGCGAGGTGGCGCGGGTGCTCGGTGCGGAGGGGCTCGTCCCGGATGTGCTGCTGCTGCGGCTGGGGACCACGCTCGGCGTGCCCATCCGGCTCGATGCTGCGGGCGGCTCAGCGCCGGCGCAGTAATACTTGGAGGTGTTGCGTCGATCCGCGGGTCAGCAGTCCGGCGCAAGTGGCTGAACGAAATCGCGCTCGTCGAACACGACAGCCTCGCGCGGGACTCCGACGGCCGAGATGTGGCTCTCGACCTGGGGCACGGCTTCCAGGTCCACGATGCCGATTGCGACCCTGTTCCTGAACTCGTCCGCGTCGAGCGAGGTGACGGAGCCGAACATGAAGACATCCTTGAGTGCATGCTTCCAGCCGACGAGCTCCAGGGAGTTGTACTGACCCTCGACGCCCCTGGCCGGCAGGTTGCGCTCGAAGCGCTCCGTCCCGAAGACTTGCAGGACGGCTTCCAGGGCACTGTCGAGTCGGCTCACATCGGTCAGCACCAGGACGAGCTGGTTCGACTCGAGATAGAGACCGCCGAACGTAGGCTCCTTCCGGGCGACCTCGACGAAATCAGCATCAATGCCGAAGATTTCGGTCTCGTCCTGGGTGGTTGCGCCAAGAGGTGCACGTGCCGTGCACAGGGTCTCGCTGGGTAACTCGCCGCATCCGAGCGCCGTCGCGGCGAGGAGGGCCCACAGGCTGGTGCGTTTCATCACGGGCTCCTTTTCGCAATGAGCGTTCAGGTCACGATGGAAGCAAAGAGAATCGAGTCCAAGCGCACGATGCCCACGACTTCCCGAGCCGTCGAGACCAAGTGTCTCTTCCGCGACGCTCGCGTGACCGAGTGCCCCTACGAAGCCGAGAAGCGCGCCTCGAAGTACGTGTTCCCCGGGGTGCGCCGCACACCGCGGTCCGGGTTTGCCGCCAGGTGCTCGAGCACCTTGAACACCGTCTCGACCTCATCCGCAGCACCCACCTCCGCGGCGAGCTCCTCGGCAGTCAGCGCTCGTCCCTTTCGCGCCCGGAGGTGCGCCACGACCTTGTGCTGGAGCGCGAGCACCGCTCCCGCGGCCTTCTTGCCCGCTTCCACACCCGGCTGGTGGTACGCGTTGATGCCGACGAGGGACGCGTAGAAGCCCACCGCCCGCTCGTACAGAGCGATGAGCGCTCCAAGCGTGCGCGCGCTCACGTCCGGCACCGTCAGCGTCATGGACTCGCGATCCTTCTCATACAGGGCCTCGCGCGTTCCGAGGAGGAAGCCCACCAGGTAGTCCCCACTCGTGGCGCCCTCCTCCACCGCCATCGAACGCCCCTCCCGGTCGCGAAGCACCTCGACGAAAGTGACGAAGAAATTCAGCACACCCTCACGCAGTTGCTGGACGTAGGCGTGCTGGTCGGTGGAGCACTTGTTCCCGTAGACGGTGAGGCCCTGGTTGACCACCCGCCCCTCCAGGTCCCGCTCCTTGCCCAGTGACTCCATCAGGAGCTGCTGCAGGTAGCGTGACAGGAGCAGCAGGCGGTCCTTGTACGGAAGGATGACCAGGTCCTTCTTCCCCCGGCCCCCCGTGGCGTGGTGCCACATCAGCGCCATCAGCGCCGCCGGATTGTGCCGCGCATCGCGGACACGCGTCGCTGCGTCCATGTCCCGCGCGCCGGCGAGCAGCGCGTCGATGTCCACTCCCTGGAGCCGCGCCGGCAGGAGACCCACCGCCGACATCACCGACGTGCGCCCACCAACCCAGTCCCACATGGGGAACGTCCGGAGCCAGCGTCCCTTCTTCGCGGTCCGGTCGAGCTCACTCCCCTCCCCCGTGATGGCCACCGCGTGTGCTTCGAAGGACAGCCCGCGCGCCTCGTACGCGGCCTGCGCCTCCAGCATCCCGTTGCGCGTCTCCTTGGTGCCGCCCGACTTGCTGATGACCACCGTCATCGTGGAGGCCAGGTGCTCACCGAGCTGCGCGAGCGTGCGATCCATCCCGTCCGGGTCGGTGTTGTCCAGGAAGTGCACGCGCATGCGGTCCTGCGCACCCCCGAGCGCGTCCGCGACCAGCTGCGGCCCGAGCGCCGAGCCTCCGATGCCCACCACGAGCAGGTGCGTGAAGCGGGCAGTCGTCTGTGGCCGCACGGTGCCGGCGTGCACCTCGTCCGCGAAGTGGTGGATGTCCGTGAGGGTCTTCTGGATCTCCCGCGTGAGCTCCGGCGTGGGCGCAAGCTCGGGAGCCCGCAGCCAGTAGTGCCCCACCTGGCGCTGCTCGTCCGGGTTAGCGATGGCGCCCGCCTCCAGCGCCTGCATGGCGTCGAAGGCGCGCAGCAGCGGGTCCTGCATGCGCTCGAGGAAGTCCTCGGAGAAGCGCATGCGCGAGACGTCGAGCGTGAACCCGAGGGGTTCGCAGACGCACAGGTACTGCTTGTAGCGGTCCCAGTGGGTCACAGCCCCCTCACCCTTTCCCTCTCCCAGGGGGAGAGGGGAATTGAGGCCCGGAGGCGGAGGAAGCTGCACCCGCTGTCCAGGCACGGTGACAAGCGTCTCCCGTCAGAGCAGCTTCATCAGCTCGGCGCGCTTGGCGTTGTACTCGTCGTCCGAGAGCACGCCTGCCTTGTGGAGGTCGTGCAGTTCTTTGAGGCGCTGTGCCGGCGTGCGCGTGTCCGCGGCGGCGGCCGTGTCGCCCGTGGGCGGCCGTTGCTGCTGCTGGGCCTGCTGGTTGGCGAACGTGCTCGCCATCCCGAACCCCATGCCCATGCCCATCCCCTGCAGGGCCCCGCCGGCACCCTCACCGCCACCCTTCTTCATGCCCTCGGCGGCGCCGAGCATCGCTGCTCCCTGCGCGTACTGCTGGAAGCCGCCCGCGAGGCGCGCGTAGGCCACGTCCTTGGACAGCGTCTTCAGCTGGGCCTCGTCCTCAGGCTTGATGGAGACGTGGAAGTTGCCCATCCGGACGACCTGCACGCCGTAGCCGTCCACGTGCCGCGTCACTCCGGAGATGACGTCCTCCTCGATCTCCTCCGTGTACGCACCGCTCGTGACGTCCAGCAGCGGCCAGCGCTTCTTCACCATCAGCTCGGCGATGCGGTCCCGCGTCGTCTTCAGCATCTGCGCCTTGAACCAGCCGAGGAACTCGTCGTTGCTGGCGCGGCGCATGCCCACCAGCCCGATGACGAGCTTCTCCGGGTCCGTCACCCGCAGGCTGAAGTCGCCGTACACCATGGTGCCGATGCCCAGCCCCGTCTCGGGGTCGCGCACGTCACCGATGGGCCCCCCGAACTTGAGGCTCGGGAACTCCCGGGTGCTGACGAAGTACACCTCGGCGACGAAGAGGTTGCCGCCGGTGACCTTCTCGATGAGCGCGGACAGGAACGGGATGTTGTTCGTGTCCAGGCTGTGACGCCCGGGACCCAGCTTGCCGGCCAGCTTGCCGTCCTTGACGAAGAGCGCCACCTCGTCCGAGTCCACGGTCAGCTGCGTCAGCATCCGGACGTTGTTCTCCGGATGCTTGAAGATGATGTCGTTCTTCGCCTCGTCCGCGCGGGCAATGAAGTTGCGCCGCGCCTCACCCTTGAAGCCGTCGAAGATCCCCATCGTGTCTCCGCCTCCTCGCCAGGACGATGCCAGCCTCGCGGGCAATGCACCAGCTAGTCGATGGTCACCAGCACGAACTTGTTGTTCAGGTCGCGGTCGATGAGGGTGATGACCTTGTCGGGTCCCACCGCGCTCCGCAGCAGGTTGAGGCGGTTGTGCTCGACGAGCGCCCACTCGCGCCCCGGCTGGGCGGCGAACTGGCGCATCTGCGCCTGGTCCTTGATCTGCTTCACCGTGTTGCGCGAGTAGAACGTCTCGCCGCGCCAGTTCATGTAGAAGGCCGTGATGGGCTCGTCCGGCTGGCGCTGGCGGTAGTAGCGCCAGAACAGGTCGCGCTGCGTCCAGTGGTGTGACAGGTCCACCCAGTGGACCCACCCGAGCCACAGGGCCAGTCCCGCGGCGAGCGCCCAGAAGCTGCTGAACACCGCCACCTTCGAGCGCTGGAGGGCACCCACCGTGGCCAGCACGCCCGCGAGCGCGAAGGCGAACCCGAGCGCCGACTTCACGTTCACGGGCTGGCCCAGGAAGGAGAAGAGGGGGCGCGTGACGAGCTCGGTCGGGTACGGCCTCTCGTAGTTGTAGACGAAGAGGTCCGGGAACGCCTTGGGGTTGGCGGCGAGGTCCTTGCCCACGAGCACGAAGAGGACGAGCCCCAGCAGCAGGGCCACCGAGTGCTTCGCGAGCCCCTCCTCCCACAACCTGTCCACGAAGAGGCCGATGAGGATGGCGAGCCCCGGCAGCACCGGGAAGACGTAGTGGTGGAACTTGGTGGCGCTCGCGCCCACCAGGAGGAAGCTCACCACGGCCCACAGGAGGCCGATGAGCGCCACCTGCTCCGCGCGGTCTCCACCCCTCAGCCGCAGACGCGCGACCAGCGCCAGCGCGCCCGGGATGGCCGCCACCCACGGGAAGATGGCGTAGCCGCCCTGCTCGATGAAGTACGTGAACGAGCCGCCCGGCGTGGTCGTGTGCACGCCGCTCGCGAGCCGGTTGAAGTGGTCGTGGATCCAGAAGCGGTACCAGAACAGCTTCCCCTCGTCGTCCACGCCGTCGAAGAGGTGCAGCGTCAGGAACCAGGGCCCCACGACCGCGAGGAACACGCCCAGGCCCGTGAGCAGGCGCATGCGGGCGAACTGCTCCCACAGCACCGGCATGGGCACACGGCCCTCGCGCACCTCACGGCGAAACCCGGGCTGAAGCAGCCAGCGAACGTGGGCCTTCAGTCCCTCGCCGTCCACCGGCATCCGCGCGAGCAGCACGTACAGGCCCACGATGGCCGCCGGCAGCGCGAAGCCCATGAGGCCCTTGGAGAGGGTGGCCGCGCCGCAGAAGACGTAGAACGCGTACCACCAGGCGCTCCGGTGCCGCGTGGTCTCGTCCAGCTGGCCGATGAGGGCGCAGGACATCGCGCACACGAGCGTGGCGACGAAGGGCGTGTCCGTCACCGCCTGCCGCGCGAGCAGGAAGTAGAGCGGCATGGTGGCCAGCGCGAAGGCGCTCGCGAGCCCCACGCGCCGGTTGACCACGCGCGAGAGCGCCACCGCCAGGAGGCACAGCGCCGTGATGGAGAGCAGCGCGAAGGGCAGCCGCATGCCCCACTCGGTGTAGCGCCCCAGCTCCGCGGGTCCGCGCATGGCGCCCACCACGAGCATGCCGAGCGCCTGCAGCCACATTGTGAAGGGCGTCTTGGAGAAGAACCAGGCGCTCTCCCAGTAGGGGTAGACGTAGTCGTTGCGCGCGATCATCGCGCGCGCGACCTCGCCGTAGTGCGTCTCCCAGGGGTCCCAGAGCCCCACCGCACCGAGGAACGGCAGGAAGAGGACGGCGCCCAGGAGCGCGACCACGCCCGCCACACGCCACCCGTCCGGGAGCGACAGGAAGCGCTGCGCCCAGCGCTCCTTCTGGAGTCCTCGGCCCAGGACGGCCTCCGTGAAGGTGCTCGCCTCGTCCTTCGGTTGCTCTGTGTCGCTCGTCACGGAGTGGCCTTATACCCGGCCGGGCACGGGCCGTGAACCGGAGCACGGCCGGAGTGCCTCCGTGGGACCGTACGGGCGCTCCCGGTCGTCCCTCAGGCCG
>JAKEEX010000513.1 GCA_022616315.1 Myxococcaceae bacterium | reverse complement strand
CTTCTCCAGCATCCGGAACAGCTCGCGCATGGGCGCGGAGGTGCCCACGATGTCCTCGAAGCGGTGGGCTCCAGCGAAGACCTCCGCGGCGGCCCGTGCGCCGGTGTCGGGCTGCGCGAGCGTCGTCGACGCGCGGGCGAGCTCGTCGGCCGCGAGCTCCAGGAGGTGCGCGAGCTTCTCCCTGTCGGAGCCCTCCGGGCCCGGCTGTCCCTCCACGAAGAAGAAGCCTCCGAATTGGCCTTGGACGTGGACGGGTGCCCCGAGGATGTCGGAGCCGGGGTGGCAGCCGTCCATGTCGGCGCGCCACGGCCCGGGCGAGCTCCGGAATTTCTCGTGCAGCGCCCTGACGGAGACGGAGCAGCGCGGGACGCCACCCCGCACGACCCCTTCACGATCCGCCCAGGTGAGCTCGGCTCCCCACCACTTGCGGATGATGTCCCTCAGGATGAGGAGGGTGTGAAGGTTCAGGTGCTTCTCGAAGTCCATGGACGGCCGTATCTTTTTGGGGTCTGCTCGGCGACTGAGGCGCCCCCCGGAAGTCGGGCTGCCCGAACTCTAGCCCGCCCCGCGCGGCCGTGGTTACCATCGGGTCAGTGACGCCTTGAGTCCCACCGAGGATCCTCGCCACAGCCACGCGCACGACGACCACCACGGGCACCACCACGGCCCGGGAGGCCACCACCACGGGCACCACGCCCACGGTCACCGCAGGCGCGGCCACGTGGAGGAGCGCATCAGGGACCGGCAGCGGCTCCTCCTGGCGCTCCTGCTTTCAGGGAGCATCGCGGTGGCGGAGGGCGTGGGCGGGTGGCTCACCGGCTCGCTGGCGCTGCTCTCGGACGCCGGCCACATGCTGGGAGACGTGTCCGCCATCGGGCTCAGCCTGCTCGCCCTCTGGTTCGCCTCGAAGCCGGCGGACGTGAAGCGGACGTACGGCTATTACCGGCTGGAGATCCTCAGCGCGCTGCTGAACGGCTTCATCCTGCTTGGAATCACCGCCTACATCCTCTACGAGGCATGGGAGCGGGTGAACAACCCCCAGCCCATCCTGCTCGGACCCATGGCCGCGGTGGCGGCCGTCGGTCTTGCGGCCAACCTGGCCTCGCTCTCCGTGCTGCAGCACACCCACTCGCTCAACGTGCGCGGGGCGTTCCTCCACGTGCTGGGGGACACGCTGTCGTCGGTGGGTGTGCTCATTGGCGCGGGCGTGATGTGGCTGTCCGGCTGGTTCGTCGTGGACGCCATCATCTCGGCCATCATCGCCGTGGTCATCGTGGTGGGGGCGGTCCAGCTCGTCCGCGAGGCGGTGGACGTGTTGCTCGAGGCGGTGCCCGCGCACGTGGACTTGGAGGCCCTCAGGGCCATCATGCTCAAGGTGGACGGTGTCAGCACCGTGCACGACCTGCACGTCTGGACCATCTCGAGCGGCATGTATGCACTCTCGGCGCACCTGGTGGTGGCAGACCCCATGGTGTGCAACAACGACACCATTCTCTCGGCCGTGAAGCACGAGCTGCTCGAGCGCTTCGGCATCGATCACACCACCATCCAGATCGAGAGCGAGACCTACGCCCACGCCGGCGAGGTCCACTGACGGGCGCCGAAGGCCGCATGCACGCGCTGGACCTGCTCCTCACGTTTCGCCCCCCCAACGTCGTCGCGCGTCTGGGCCCACGGTCTCGCGTCCCCCTGCTCCATCCACGCGAGCTGACCGCGGCGCTCCGGGGAGGCGCGCCCCTGGCCTGCGTGCCCGTGCTGCGACCGGGGGCCCTCCCGGGGCTCCTCCGTGCGGCGCGCCTCGAGGATGCGGTGCTCGGGCTCGCGCTGCTCCATCCGCTCGCCGAGCGCGCCGCGCCGGACCGCTTCGTGGCCTCGGTGCGCGCCGCCGCGGAGGAAGGAGCCCACGCGCTGCCCCTCTTCCTCCAGGCCGGGCCCCTGCCGGTGCTGGGGGATGCGCCGGCGCTGTCCGCGGGGCTCTTTCGCTGCGTGGACGCGGGCTTCACGCTCGTGTCCCTGGACGTGCGTCGTCTCGGGGAGGGGGCGGCAGCGGCCGTGGAGGCCGTGGCGGGGCCGGTGGTGGAGCGCGAGCTCGGGCTCGAGGTGGCGCTCCCGCTCGGAGGCACGGCGCCGCCCGTGGACGCCCTCCGGCGCCAGCTGGACGCGCTCGTCGCGCGCCGTGTCCTCCCGCACTTCGTCCGCGTGGACGCGGGGGTGGTGCGCGGACCCGGCGGCGTGAGCGTGCCGTGGGTCGAGAGGCTCCGCGAGGTCGTCTCGGACTACGGAGCGCTCCTCACCGGCGCCGACGAGGGGGCGCCGGGGCGAGAGGGCGCGGAGCCGTGGCTGCGCGCGGGTGTGGGCAAGCTGGAGCTCTCCGGGCCCTTCACGCGCGTGGCGCTCGCGGACCTCCCCGCGGAGGAGCGGACGGCACTCGCCGAGCGCGCCACCGCCCTCGGACTCTCCATGGCCGAGCTCCTGGTCGTGCTCGGTGAGCGCCTCTCGCCGCTCACCGAAGCGCAAGGACTCCGGCTGGAGGCGGGGTCCTTCGCCGAAGCGGAGGAGCTCCTCCTGGCGCTGGGCCTGTCCGGGAGCGCGCGCAGGGTGGTGGACGTCCTCACCGCACGGGCGCGCTGAGGGAGGGACGCCATGCGAATCGTCGCGGGGAGCGCGCGTGGGCGCACACTGCTGACACCCAGGGACGCGCGGACGACCCGCCCCACGGCGGACCGGGTGCGGGAGACCCTCTTCAACGTGCTCGGGCAGTGGATGGACGGCGCACGCGTGCTGGACCTCTACGCGGGCACCGGTGCCCTCGGCCTGGAGGCGGTGTCCCGGGGGGCCGCGCGCGCGGTGCTCGTGGACAGTGACCGGGAGGCGGCGAAGCTCTGTCGCGCGAACACCGAGCGGCTCGGCTTCCAGGACCGCGTGGAGGTGCTGGCCATGCCGGTGGCGCGGGCGCTCGCGTTGCTGAAGGGTCGCGGAGAGCGCTTCGGGCTCGTGCTCTCGGACCCGCCGTACGCGCTGGAAGCGGCGCTTCCCACGCTGGATGCACTCGTGTCCGAGGGGGTGCTGGAGCCTGGCGCCACCGTGGTGCTCGAGCACGGGAAGGGGGAGGAGGTCCCCGCCTCACACGGCGGGTTCACACGGGTGGACCAGCGACGCTTCGGGGACACCGTGGCGTCCACGTTCCGGCTTCTTGACCCTCACGCGGGCGGGCGCTCAGACTCGTCCTCCACATGAAGGTCGCCCTCTATCCAGGCTCGTTCGATCCGCTCACGCAGGGGCACGTCAGCATCATCCAGCGTGGGCTCACGATGTTCGACCGGCTCGTCGTGGCCGTGGCGAACAACCCGAAGAAGACCCCGCTCTTCTCCGTGGAGGAGCGCGAGTCCTTCATCCGCGAGGCGGTGGGGGCGGACGGCTCCCGCGTGGAGGTGGACAGCTTCAGCGGGCTGCTCGTGGACTACGCGCGCTCGCGCGGGGTGTCCGTGGTGCTGCGCGGCCTGCGCGCGGTGAGCGACTTCGAGTACGAGTTCCAGCTGGCCAACATGAACCGGCGGCTCGCGCGCAACATCGAGACGGTGTTCATGATGACGGGGGAGGACTACTTCTACGTCTCCAGCCAGCTCATCCGCGAGGTGGCCTCGTTCGGCGGGGACGTGTCCGGGATGGTCCCCGAGTGCGTGCTGAAGGCGCTCCGCGCCCGCTTCCCCAGGCAGGGCTGACGTTCGCCTCAGGAGGCACCCGCACGCGAGGCGCTTGAACCCCCGCGTGGCACACTGCTAGCACCTCTGCCATGCGCCTCGCCTCCCGCCTGACCGCCATCAAGCCGTCGCCCACGCTCGCCCTCAACGCCCGCGCGCGTGCCCTCGCGCAGGCCGGAGAGGACGTGGTCAGCTTCGCCGCGGGAGAGCCGGACTTCGACACGCCGCAGTTCATCAAGGACGCGGCGGTGGAGGCGCTGAGGACGGGGTTCACGAAGTACACCGCCACCGCGGGCATCCCCGAGCTCAGGGCCGCGATCTCCGAGAAGCTGCGCCGTGAGAACCGCCTCGGCTTCACGCCCGAGCAGGTGCTGGTGACCTGCGGTGCGAAGCATGCGCTCTACGACCTCTTCCAGGCGCTCCTGAACGAGGGGGACGAGGTCATCCTCTTCTCGCCCTACTGGGTGAGCTACCCGGAGATGGTGCAGCTGGCCTGCGGGCGCCCGGTGGTGCTGGAGACGCGCGAGGAGGACGGCTTCGCGCCGGACCCGGACGCGCTGCGCCGGGCCCTCACGCCTCGCACCCGCGCGGTGGTGTTCAACAGCCCGAGCAACCCCTCGGGCGCGGTCATCTCTCGCGATCGTCTCGCGGACCTCGGCCACGCGCTGCACCACCACGACTGCCTGGTCGTCACCGACGACATCTACGAGAAGCTGCTGTACGTGGAGGGGCCCTTCATCAACGTCACGAACGCGGCGCCGTTCCTGGCCGAGCGCACGGTGGTCATCAACGGGATGAGCAAGGCGTTCGCGATGACGGGGTGGCGGCTCGGCTATGCGGCGGGGCCGCGGGCCCTCATCGCCGCGATGCAGACCATCCAGGATCAGTCCACGTCCAACGCGCCCTCCATGGTGCAGAAGGCCGCGCTCGCGGCGCTCCAGGGGCCGGCGGATGTCCTGGCACCCATGGTGAGCGAGTACCGGGCGCGGAGGGACCTGTTCGTGGAAGGGCTGAACCGCATTCCGGGGCTGAGGTGCCGTCTCCCGGAGGGTGCCTTCTACGTGCTTCCACGCATCTCGGGGCTCTTCGGTCGCGCGTTCCGGGGGACGCCCCTCACGAGCTCCGTGCAGGTCTCCGAGCTCCTCCTGGACCACTACCGGCTGGCCGCGGTGCCCGGTCTGCCGTTCGGCGCCGAGGGCTTCCTCCGGCTGAGCTTCGCCACGTCGCGTGCCAACATCGAGAAGGGGCTCAAGCGGCTCGGCGAGTTCGTCGCGGAGCTCGAGTAGCAGCGCGCGTGGTGCGCGTCAGTCGTGGAAGCCCACGAGGTGCCAGCCGGCCACGTCCTCCCGGAAGAGCGCGACGGCGGTGAAGGTGGGCAGCGTTGCCACGGCGATGAGGGTGCGTGGCTCCTTCCACGGGAAGCCGGCGAGGCGCGGCGGAGGCGTGCCGTACTTCCGCTCCATCTGGTCCGGCGTGAGCACCTCGAGGCGCTCGAGCGCGAGCAGGTCGGTCCGCTTGCCACGGAGCTGCCGGACCCACTCGCGGTGAAGGTCGTCCGAGCTCGCGAGCCGCTCGCCCTCCAGCTGGAAGGGGAACCCCGCCATCCGGACGATTGCGCGTGCGTCTCCGGAGGAGATGTGTGTGAAGAGGAGGCGTGCCTGCTGCTCCACGGCCTTCGCTGCAGGCAACGGTGGGCCTGACGGCGCCGCGGGAACCGGTGGAATGGGTGCCGGGGCAGGCTGCAGCGGACGTGCAGCGACGGCGGGTTCGGTGCGTCCACGGACGTCCACGCGCGCAGGAGCGGCGGTGCGGGGCTCGCGACTGACGGCCACGCCACGAGGACCTCCTGCGTCCGGAGTCTGCGCCTCCACACCCCGAGCACCCGCCGTCTTCTCCTCTGCCGGTGGGGCCTTCGCCTCTCCCTCCGGGAGGGCGGCGGGATGAGGGGGCTGTGCAACCGGACCACCCGGTGACGCCTCCCGCTCAACGGCAGGAGCAGGCTCCGACGGAGCCTCCTCCGTGGACTGCGACTCCGGCGGAGCCGCGGGTGTCTCGGTCTGTGCCCAGGCAGGAACGGAGAGGCACAGGAGGACGGGAACCCACGAGAGCGCACGCATGGCGCGGGAGGATACCACCTCGACTCAACCCGGACGCCACCCTCGTCGGTCCGCCTCCTCGCGGAGCCGTGTATGCAGGGTGCCCGTGAGCAGGTACCAGAACGCCACGTCCCCGAAGCCCAGGAGGTCCCCGTCCTGGAGCGGCACCGGCCTCAAGCTGACGAGGCTCCCGTTCAGGTGCGTTCCGTTCCTCGAGCCGAGGTCCTGCACCGAGCAGCGCTGGGCCCGGGCGTCCCAGGTGAGGACGGCGTGGCGCTTGGACACAGAGGTGTCGTCGAGCACCAGGTCGCAGTCCGCCAGCCGTCCCACCGTCAACGCGTCGTGGGAGCGCAGCGGCGGGAGCGTCGCGATGCGCAGCTCGTCCAGTTCCTCGAAGAGCAGGGCCAGCATGCGCAGCTGGACGTCCGCCGGCCGGACCGCCTGTGTCCGCAGCAGGCTCGCGTCCTGCCGGGACTTCTCCGCCTCGCGCAGGACGAGGACGAAGGGACCGAGCTGGTCGCTGAACGAGGGAGCGAACAGGGTGCCGGCCAGCTGGCGGAGCTCCTTCAGCGAGAGCATGCGGTTCCTCCTGTGCCCCCGTTCGGGATGCGAGTGGAGCTTCGTGCCGCGTCCGCGAGCGTAGGACACGCACGCGCGAGGGGCCAGGCCGACGTTGACCCACCTGCACGTGGACCCGTAAATTGCCCTGTCTTTCTGCCCGACCGTTCGCAGGAGTGCGGATGGAGCGGAGCCATCTGTGCCCTGGAGTCGTACATGAGCGGGACCATCCCGATGACCCCGTCTGGCCTTCGCAAGCTCAAGGAGGAGCTCAAGCAGCTCCAGACCGTCGAGCGCGGGAAGATCTCGCGTGAGATCGAGGTCGCCCGGGCACACGGGGATCTCCGCGAGAACGCCGAGTACCACGCGGCCAAGGAGAAGCAGGGCCACATCGAGGGCCGCATCCTGGACCTCAACGACTGGATTGCCCGCGCGGAGGTCATCGACCCCAGCAGGCTGGGGGGCGACAAGGTCGTCTTCGGCGCGACCGTGGTCCTCGTGGACCAGGAGACCGACAAGGAGGTCACCTACCGCATCGTGGGCGAGCTCGAGGCGGACCTGAAGAAGCGGTGGATCTCCGTCACCAGCCCGGTCGCGCGCGCCCTCATCGGCAAGGGCGTGGGGGACGTGGCCACGGTCCAGAGCCCGGGCGGTGCGCGCGAGCTCGAGATCGCGGACATCACCTTCGAGGAGCTGGAGGAGACAGGCAGCTGAGCCCGTGCCCGGGCGCTCCTCGCTGGCCCGAAGTCGGGTGCGCTGCTGTCGGGCCGTGTCGGTAGGATGGGCCCTGGACACGCGCCTTGCCCCACCATCCACTCGAAAGTCTCGTCGGTCCCCTCCGCTACGCTTGCCAGCGTGACTTCGCCGCGCTTGCGACGGTGAAGGATCTGCGCAGCGTGCTCGGACAGGCCCTGAAGGCCGCGGAGCGCGAGGGTCTGGGTGCCGCTGTCCTCGGCCCGCTCCGCGCGGAGCTCACGAGCGTGGACCACCCCGCGCTGCCGCTGCGGCGGGCGTCCGTGACACGGGTGGTCCGTGCCCTGGCGCGTGCGGGTGTGGTGCTTCCGGAGGAGCTGGCGCGGATCGGGGGGGAGGTGCGGGGGAGCTCGGCTTCGTTACAGCCCCCTCACCCTGTCCCTCTCCCAGGGGGAGAGGGGAAATTGGGCGGAGAAAAGGGCCTGTTGGAACTCAGTTCCAAGGCTGAGCCCAAACGCCCCTCTCCTCGGGGAGAGGGAAAGGGTGAGGGGCCGTCACCGCGTGCAAAACAGGCGAAGCTGGGGCTCGAGGTCGAGGGGAAGTCCCGGAAGGTCAAGCGCAAGAAGGCCGTGGGCCAGGAGGCCTCGCGCTCCGAGGCGAAGCTCCTCTCCATCGCTCCACGCGAAGGTCCACTCTCGATTCCGCTGAAGCACCTGGGGGGACGGCTCGCGCCACGACTCGTCGGCGCGCTCAACCGCAAGGGCCTGCAGCGCGTCGGGGATGTGCTGTTCCTCCTTCCACGCTGCTACGAGGACCGTCGTCGCCTCCGCACCATCGCCGAGCTCGTCCCGGGCGAGCGCGGCGTCACGGTGGCCACCGTGCGCACCGTCGGGGACGCACCTCTCGCGCGCAGGGGCGCTCCACGCCGTGCCTTTCGTGCGGTCCTCGGCGACCCGACGGGGAGCATCGCCGTCACCTACTTCAACGGCGGACCCTGGCTGAAGGCACGCTTCCCGCTGGGACAGCGCATGGTCATCTCCGGGGAGGTGCGCGCCTCCCTGAGCGGTCGGGAGATCATCCACCCGGAGGTCGAGCCCGCGGACGACCTCGAGTCGTCGTCCGTGCACTTCAACCGCGTGGTCCCCATCTACCCGGGCTTCGAGAGGGGCGAGCAGCGCGCCTTCCGTGAGCTCGCGCACCGCGTGGCCGAGGGACATGCGGACGCCATCGGTGAGCCGCTCCCGCGCGAGCTGCGCGAACGCCTGGGACTCCTGGAGCTCGCCGAGGCGCTACGCCGCATCCACTTCCCGGGCGCCGCAGACGACCTGGAGGCGCTCAACACGCACCAGAGCGACGCGCACCAGCGGCTCGCGTTCGACGAGCTCTTCTTCCTGCAGCTCGGTCTCGCGCTCAAGCGACAGGGCGTGAAGGTGGAGCCCGGCATCCGCTTCACCGTCAACGGCGAAAGGCTTGCGCACGCGAGGGGCGCCCTCCCGTTCCAGCTCACGCGTGCGCAGGCAAAGGTGGTGGCGGAGATTGCACGGGACATGGCGCGGCCCGAGCCCATGAACCGCCTCCTCCAGGGGGACGTCGGCAGCGGCAAGACCGCGGTCGCCCTGGTCTCCGCGCTCGTGGCGTTGCAGGACGGGTACCAGGTGGCGCTGATGGCGCCCACGGAGCTCCTCGCCGAGCAGCACGTCCGCACCTTCGAGAGGCTGCTCGCACCCCTCGGACTCGAGGTCGGGCTCCTCTCCTCGTCCGGCACGGCGAAGCAGAAGCGAGAGGTGCGCGAGCGCGTGGCCCGGGGCGAGGTGCGCGTGGCGGTCGGGACTCACGCGCTCATCGAGGAGTCGGTGGCCTTCGAGCGGCTGGGGCTCGTCGTCATCGACGAGCAGCACCGGTTCGGCGTGCTGCAGCGCCACCGCCTCATGGGCAAGGGCGTTCGCCCGGACGTGCTGGTGATGACCGCCACGCCCATCCCGCGCACGCTGGCCATGACGCTGTACGGTGACCTCGAGGTGTCCGTCATCGACGAGCTGCCGCCGGGGCGGACCCCCGTCTCGACGCGCGTCTTCACGGAGGGCCAGCGCGCGCGGGTCTACGAGCTGGTGGCCGCGGAGCTCGCGAAGGGGCACCAGGCCTACATCGTGTACCCACTGGTGGAAGAGTCGGAGAAGGTGGACCTGGCCGATGCCACGCGGGGCGTGGAGAAGCTGCGCCAGACGTACCCGAACCACCGGGTGGGCCTCCTGCACGGACGGATGAAGGCCGAGGAGAAGGACGCGGTGATGGCGGACTTCCGCGCGGGCAAGCTGGAGGTGCTCGTGGCGACCACGGTGGTGGAGGTGGGCGTGGACGTGCCCAACGCCTCGGTCATGGTGGTGGAGGCCGCGGAGCGCTTCGGGCTGAGCCAGCTCCACCAGCTCCGGGGCCGCGTCGGGCGCGGCAGCGTGCAGAGCCACTGCTTCCTCGTGTCGGGCTCGGCGGTCTCCGCCGAGGGCGCCGAGCGACTGGCGGTGATGGAGCGGAGCACCAATGGCTTCGTCATCGCGGAGAAGGACCTGGAGATCCGCGGTCCGGGGGAGTTCCTCGGGACCCGCCAGAGCGGGGTCCCGGAGCTGGCGGTGGCGAACCTGGCCCGCGATGTCGCCCTGCTCGAGGCCGCGCAGGTGGAGGCCCGACGCATCGTGGAGGCCGACCCCCGCCTGGAGCGGTCCGAGCACGCGTCGCTCGTGAAGGCACTCGAGGAGCGGTGGGAGGGGCGCCTGGCGCTCGCCAGGGTGGGATGACGGGGACCTTTCCTAGGTGGCGGGCGCGCCGGTAACCTCGGGGCATGATCCGTTGCCCCATGTGCGAGCACGTCCAGGCTCCCGGCGCCGAGTGTCAGGTCTGCGGGAAGCCGTTCACCACGGGGCCCGCGGGCGACAGACGCCCGGTGGCTTCGCTGGAAGGCCTGGAGCAGACGCAACTACCGGGTGCGGACGCACCCTTGAACATCCCCGCGCTGGGCGAGCTCGAGGCCACGCGCTTCCAGGCCGGGGCCGCACCTCCTTCGGAGACCGTCCCGGACCTCGAGCCCACCCTGTCGGTGGACGTGTGGGGCTTTGGCGAGCCGGTGGCTGCGCTCGCGGACCTCGACACCGGCCGGACCCTGGACACGGAGCCCCGCGTGCCCGTCGCCAGCGGACCGCTCACCTGCCGCTACTGCCGCCACGTGCAGCTCGAGGGCCTGCTCTGCGAGCGGTGCGGAATGCGGCTGCCGAGGACGCGCGCCGGGGGGACATCCGGGCCCCTTGCGACGGACGAGGGCGAAAGGATGCGCTGTCCCTCCTGCGCGGTGTGGGTCCGGGCCGGGCAGGCGTGCGGGGGCTGCGGCACCGTGGCCTCGAGGTGAGGTGCCCGCCCGTCTGCGCGGAGGGCAGGAGGAGGGAAGTGCAGTCTCTGGCCTCGGGCCCACCGTGTGAGCTAGGTTGCCGGCGCCTTGAACCAGGAAAGCCATTCCCCCCAAGAGCAGCACGAGAAGCTCCAGGCGGAGCTCGCCTCCCGCCAGAGCACGGTCCACTTCGCGCACGCCGGTGTGTCCCTGGTGTGGGCCATGCTCATCGCCGGCGCGGCCATCAAGCTCTT
>JAKEEX010000055.1 GCA_022616315.1 Myxococcaceae bacterium | reverse complement strand
TTGAGCTTCACGGGCAGAATCGGCCGGACGGACAGCTTGTGGAGGTTCCACACGTTGTTGTCCAGGCGGAGGGCGATGTACGGACCACCCCACGTGAACATCTGCCCCTTCGTGCCGTGGCAGTTCTCGATGTACCCGTCCAGGGTGGGGTCAGGCCAGTTGCTGCCGTCGTCGGTGTACTCCACGAAGAGCTTCCAGTTCTGCTTCGTCAGGTCCGGGGAGGCGAGGTCCTTGGAGCCCGTGTCCACGTAGAGCTCCATCTTCACGGACGTCACGTTCCCCGCCGCGTCCTTGACGTCGTAGATGACGAGCTTCTGGCCAATCAGCTTGCCCACCATCGAGCCGCCCAGCTCCGAGCTGAGGTCGAACTTCGGACCCGCCGAGTCGTTCCAGGCATACCCGTCGGGCGACATGTAGTGGTCGTACTCCTTGGCGGCGCGCGGGCTGACGTCCTTCATCTGAATCTGCACCTTGTACTTGGTCGCGATGCACTGCAGCGGATACTCGTCGGGCGACGGGTGCGCCCCTCCACGCAAGTAGAAGGTCATCTCGTCGTCGCCCGAGCTCTTCGTAATCTTGTAGTACGCGGTGATCTCGGCATCCCGGTAGTCCTCGGGGCCGACCATGTAGCCATTGCGGGTGAGGTTTCTCCAGTCAGCCCCGCCCTGCAGCTGGACATCCTGATTGTACGCATCCGGGTTGGTCGTCCCGATATAGACACGGGCACTTGCGGGATTCGTCGACGACGTAGGCGTAATCTCGAAGACGCCGCCGCCGAGACTCTTCATCGTCCCCTTGCCACCAATCCTCGGGTCGCCGCTGTCCAGCGGGTTCTCGCTCAGGAACCACTTCTGCGCCGACTGGGCAGGGTCGTCCGCGTAGAGCTTCGTGAGTCCCTCGTTGTCCCGTGCGCCGGCCTGGTCGCCACCCGTCCCGCCGTCAGGCGGCGGGGTCCCGGGGTCGGGGTTGGGAGCGGGAGTCCCGGGGGTCGGAGCGGGCGTAGGAGCCGGGGTCCCGGGGCCCGGCGTGGGAGCCGGAGACCCGGGGTCGGTGCCGGGCGTACCGGGATTGGTTCCAGGCGTGCCGGGGGTGGGGGCAGGGGTGCCGGGCCCCGGCGTCGATGGGCCGGAGACTCCACCGGACGGCCCGGTCGGGACCAACTCTTCACTGCCGGCGCAGCCCGCAGCGAGGAGAGACGCAACCGCTACCGCAACACAAGCCACTCGAAGCTTCCGCAAAGGTTGATGCCTCCTGCGGGGCCAGCGCGACGACGACTGTCACGCCCGGGAGCCGTCTCCACACCAGGTGAAGAGCGACACACCGGCAGGTCCCGCTTCCATGGGTTGATTGGGGGCCAAATCAACCACGCGGAAACGCAGGCATGCGAGAGGGAGGCAGGGTGAGGCCTGGCCGGACGCTTGGAGGGCATCGCGTGGCGCTCAGGAGATTGTCTATGACAGCTGGCGTGCCACGAGCGGCGCGACGTCGTCCGGTCGCTCTGCGGCGAGCGCGTGCGTGCCGCCCGAGAGTACCACGAGCTTCGCATCCGGGATCCGCTGCTCCAGGAACTCGCCGATGGCGACCGGGCTGACGGGATCCGCGTCCCCCCACAGGAGCAGCGTCGGCGCGCGGATCTCGCCGAGGCGGTCCGTCACGTCGGTCCGGTCATCCACGAACCAGCGTGGCACCGCCGGGTGGCTCCGCGTGTACTCCGGGCGCCAGTCGATCGCGCCCAGCCGCGTGACGTCGATCCCTCCCGACGTTGCGACGAGCACCAGGCGCCGCACGAGCTCCGGCCGCCGCAGCGCGAGCTGGACCGCCACGACGCCCCCCATGGACTGCGCCACGATGTCGTGTGGACCTTCGAGGCGGCGCTCGGCCCACGCAGTGAGCTCCTCCAGGGAATGCACCGTCGGATCCATCGGCTCATCGCCGAACCCTGGCCATCCGAGAAGGAGCGCATCCCCTCCGACACGGCGCGCGACCGGCTCCCAAAACGAGGCGCGCCCGCCGGCGCCGGGGAAGTAGGCAACTTTCATGAGCCGGCATCGTCTCACGCCGAGGGGTGACGCCCCATACGGATCCGTTCCGCTGGGCAGCATGCGTCCAGCCCATGTTCCCGCGAGCCGCTCGCCCGTCTGAAATCAGCCGCCGGGCGCGAGCACTTGCACTCCGGCCTCCTGGAGCCGCTGACGCAGCAGGCGCGCGATGTCCGCGGCGTGGGGGCCATCACCGTGGACGCAAAGGGTATCCGCACGCACGGTGACGTCGCGCCCGTCGCTCGCTGCGACCTTGCCCTCGACGACCATCCGCACTGCCCGCCGCGCCGCCTCCTCGGGGTCCGTCACGAGGGCTCCGGGCTTGCCGCGCGAAGCGAGCGAACCATCCGCCTCGTAGCCACGGTCCGGGAAGACCTCGCTTGCGACACGCAGACCCGCCCTCTCGGCCTCTGTGATGAGGGCGCTGCCGGCCAGGCCGAACAGGACGAGGCCGCTGTCCACGTCGCGCACGGCCCGGGCAATCGCCGCAGCGAGCGCCGTGTCCGCGGCGGCCATGTTGTAGAGCGCCCCGTGCGGCTTCACGTGGGCGAGTCGTGTACCGACCGCGCGTGTGAAGCCGAGCAGCGCGCCCACCTGGTAGACGACGAGCGCGTAGGCTTCGTCGGGAGACACCGACATGCGCCGGCGACCGAAGCCGACGAGGTCGGGCAAGCCGGGATGCGCACCGATGGCGACGCCACGCTCCGCCGCCGCGCGCACGGTGCGAAGCATCACGGACGGGTCGCCCGCATGAAACCCACACGCGATGCTGACGGACGTCACGTGTGGAAGCACGGCCTCGTCATCGCCCATGCGCCAGGCGCCGAAGCTCTCGCCCATGTCGCAGTTCAGGTCCACGCGTCGCATGGCAACACCTCTCCCCCGAGGCTAGCGCCCTCGCAGGCGGACCGCCTCCGTCAACCACCACAGCGCCCGCTCCCGCGCCAGAAGCGCTGCTTGCGCCTCCGCGAGCGACACCTCGCGAAAGCGCACCCGTGTGCCGGGCGTTGCCTGTGCGAGCAGCGGCAGGTCCACCGTCACCACCTGCGCGATGCGCGGGTAGCCTCCCGTCGTCTGCCGGTCCGCCATGAGCACGATGGGCGCGCCACCCGGAGGAACCTGGACCGTCCCCTCGGCCACCGGTGAGGAGACGAGCTCGAGCGGCGAGGCGAGCGCGAGCGCCGGTCCCTGGAGTCTGTAGCCCATCCGGTCCGACTGCGCCGTCACCTCGAAGCGCTCCTTCACGAGCGCGCGGCGGCTCTCCTCCGTGAAGTGCGCATGCTCGGGCCCCGGCATGATGCGCACCACGGGCTCCTTGGCGAATCGGGGAAGCAGGCTCGGCCCCGCCCCCCAATGTGCCACCGGCTGCGCAGCGGCGAGGAGCTCCGCGAGGAGCCTCTGCGCCAACCCGGAGCGCTCGCCTGGGTGCAGCACGTCCCCTTCGACGAGCGCCCTGCCCTGAAGCCCTCCAAACCGCGCACGCAGGTGGGTGCCGCGGCCGCCCAGCACCACGGGCACGGACACCCCTCCAGCGACGCACAGGTACGTTCGACAGCCTCTCCGCGCGCCCTCGAACGAGAGGACGCTTCCCGCGCGTCCGGCGAACGGGCGCCAGCACGGGACGGGCTCCCCGTCGAGCGTGGCACCCAGGTCACCTCCGCCCAGCGCGAGCAGCACATCGGAGCTGAGCTCGAGAGTCGGACCGCGCACGGTCAGCTCGAGCCCCGCCTCCGTCCCCACGTTCCCGACGAGGAGATTGGCCACGCGCAGCGCGAAGGCATCCATCGCCCCGCCCACGGTGACGCCCACGTGCTGCCACCCGCGCCGGCCGAGGTCCTGCACCGTGGTGAGCAGCCCAGGCCGGAGCACCCGGAGCGTCACGGAGGCTCCTTCCACGCGGCGAGCTCCGCAGGCGTCACGGGCCGGAAGCGGACGCGGTCCCCGAGGCGCAGCAGCGAAGGCGACGCAGCATCGGGACGGAAGAGCCTGCGCGGCGTGCGTCCGATGAGCTGCCAGCCGCCGGGCAGCTCGAAGGGGTAGACACCCGTCTGTCGTCCGGCGATTCCCACCGAGCCTGCGGGCACCTTCACTCGCGGTGTCGCTCGACGGGGCATGGCGAGGTGCTCCGGCAGCCCGGCCAGGTACGGGAATCCGGGCGCGAAGCCCACCATGGCCACCGTGTACTCAGCGCCTGCGTGGGCGTGCACCACCTCCTCGGGCGAGAGCCCCGCGTGCGCGGCCACTGCCTCCAGGTCCGGCCCGTATGCGCCGCCGTAGCAGACGGGGAGCTCCACGAGAGGGCCTGGCGGCAGCGCCTGCAGGGCGGCCTCCTGGAGCACCGCGGCCACGGCGTCGCGCAGCCGTTCGTACGGCGTCTCGTCGGCCCCTGGGAGCGCGGTGTGGACGCGCATCGGCTCGTAGTGGATGGCGATGGAAGCGAAGGCTGGCACGAGCTCGACGACGCCCGGCAACGACGCGCGCTCGAGCGCTGCGAGCAGGGAGCGCACACGCGTGCGTGTCTCCTCGTCGATGGCCGCACCCAGTTGCACCAGGAGGGCGGAGTCACCGAGCGGGAGCAGGTCCATCCAGCGCGTCTTCCTCGGTCAGGGGACGTCCAGCGCGGGGTTGCGTGGTCCCCACGGTGTACCAGACCACGACGTCCCTGTTCACCAAGGTGTGGCCGGCAATCGCCGAGACAGGCCTCCTCGCCATTGCCCTCGCGTGACCGGAGCGTCCGGAGCACAACGCACGGAGGAACCGCTCATGGATGCGACCTCGAGGTCGGTCCGCTCTTCCCTACCCTGCGCCCGATGCGCGTCAGCCCCACGCACAGCGGCACTCGTCCCTCGCACTCGAGCCACTCTCCCCTCTCCCCCTGGGAGAGGGGCGGGGTGAGGGGGTTGTGCACCCTGGCCCTCCTCCTCGCGCTCACCCTTCCCCTCCGCGCTCACGCCTACCCGTGGATGATTCGTCACCATTACACCAACTGCGGCTCGTGCCACGTGGACCCGTCGGGCGGAGGCATCCTCACCACCTATGGCCGGGCCCAGTCCGAGCTGCTGCTCGCGATGCGGTGGCATCCAGCGAGCGCGGAGGGCGAGGTCAGCCCCTCACGGGCTTCCTCTTCGGCGCGGTGACACTGCCGGAGTGGCTGGACCTGGCCATCTCCTTCCGCGGAGGCGGCCTGCTCCACCAGACGCGCACGACCTCCGCGGCGCGCCCCATCCTGATGGTCACCGACGGACGGCAGCGCGGGCTCGTCTTCTACGACGAAGGCGCGCTGCGCGCGGCGCTCGCGACGCTCGAGCAGCAGCAGGTGGACAGCGACGGCAACGGCATTCCGGACATCACCGAGCTCCGCGAAGGCGAGGACCCGAACCGCAAGCCCGGAGCGCCGGGAGAGGTTCCGCTGCTCGAGCCTCGCTACGGCTGCAGCAGTGCCGGCGGGGATGTTGCGATTGTGGCTCTACTCGCGGTGGTGGCGCTCATCTCCGGAAGCGGCGACGACACCCGACGTCGTCGACGGTCGCTCCCCGGGCGGACGGGCAAGCCCGGTGCACGCACGCATGTACAAGTTGGAGGAAGGAGTGCGTGTCTGGAGGGAAGGATGACGCATGCCGAGCTCATCTTGCGCGTTGCGGACCGCACCGGGCTGGCGAGCACGGAGGATGCGGCGAGAACCGTGCGCATCGTCCTCGAGGCCATCGGACCGTTGTTGCGCTGGGCGGACCGTGAGGCGCTCGCTGGTGACCTTCCCGCTCCGCTGACGGAGAGACTCCGCAGCGTGGACCACACCGAGACGCTCGACCTCGCGCAGCTCTACGCGCGCATCGCGGGCCGCGAGGGTGTTCACCCCGGCTTCGCGGTGGAGCACACAGGTGTCGTCTGCCAGGTTCTGGCAGAGGCGCTCTCCCCCGGCACGCTCCACAGGCTCCGTGACGCCCTGCCCGAAGCCGTGAGTGCGCTCTTCGTGCCGCGCGAGCTCGAGGAGCACGTGGAGCACGTCGACGTCGACTCGCGGCACCACACGCTCGCAGAGGGGCGGCCCGGAAGCCGTCATCCCCTGTCGGAGGCACGGCCCGAACGGGCGCAGACCCATTCCGTCGTGAGGGCCGACAATCCGCACGGGGACACCAAGCTCTCCAGCGCCACGGGGCTCACACAGGAGCGGGAGCACGAGACGCTGGCGAACGGGCGCTCGGGCTCGAGCCGACCCTTGTACGACGCGGACGAATGAGCTTCATCGACGCGCTCCAGGGCCAGCGCCCCTCTCGCCCGGCTCGGAGCACGACACCATTCTCTCGCTTCCGTCCTCGTGCGATGGTGCACGGCAGACCGCCCCGCCCGGGGGCCGCACTGGAGAGATTCACCGATGGCTGGAGGCTCGCTGTTCACCCTGCTCGACGACATCGCGACGCTGCTCGACGATGTCTCGGTCATGACGAAGGTCGCGGCGAAGAAGACCGCCGGCGTCCTCGGTGACGACCTGGCGCTGAACGCGAACCAGGTCCAGGGCCTCGCAGCGTCGCGCGAGTGGCCGGTCGTGTGGGCGGTGGCGAAGGGTTCCTTCGTCAACAAGCTCATCCTCGTCCCCGCGGCGCTCGCGTTGAGCGCCTTCGCTGTCTTCCTCATCAAGCCGCTGCTGATGGTCGGCGGCGCATTCCTGTGTTTCGAGGGTGCGGAGAAGCTCGTGCATGCGCGCCGCGACCAGCACCCTCACCTGACGGACGCGCGCGACGAGCGCGACGAGCGCGCGAAGGTCAAGGACGCCATCCGGACGGACTTCATCCTCTCCGCGGAGATCATCGTCATCGCGCTCGGCACGCTGTCCGCGGAGGTCGACTTCGTCCGGCGCCTCGCGGTGCTCTCCGCCGTCGCGCTCGGCATGACGGCGGGGGTCTACGGGCTCGTCGCAGGCATCGTGAAGATTGACGACCTCGGCCTGTCCCTGCTCGCGAACGAGCGCGCGGGCGGGCTCGCTGCGGCCGGCCGGCGCCTCGGACGCGGGCTCATCGCGCTCGCGCCACGGCTCATGAAGTTCCTGTCGGTTGCCGGGACGGCGGCGATGTTCCTCGTGGGCGGTGAGATCCTCCTGCACGGCATCCCGGCGCTCCATCCCCCGGAGGGCCTCCTCGGGATGGCTGCCGGCCTCGCCACGGGGCTCGCGACCGGCCTCGTCATCGTCGGGGTCGTCGCGGGAGCGCAGCGGCTCGGGGCGCTGGCGCAGCCGCGGACCTGACGCCTATTCGATTCGGAAGGCCTCCAGATGCGATGGGCCGGTGTCTGAGCTGCAGGAGGCTACGAAGAGCGCCCCACCGTGGAGGAGCGGCCGGGAGAAGCGGCGTCCAGCTCCCTCCAGCTTGACCTGTGCAACCTGCCGTCCATCCTCCACGCGCACCACGTGGAGCGTGCCTCTCGCGCCGGCCCGCCGGTCCACCTCGACCACGACTGCGTGCGGCTTGCCGCCGATGTCGTGGATGATGGGACGGCCCGGATGCTCACGAAACCGTGTGCGCGCCTCTCCTGAAGAGAAGGAAGGTGACTCCCAACGCTTGCGCAGTCGGGGCCGTCCCTGCTCGAGCACCACATCGAGGGCGACGATGCCTGCAGGATGCGACGCGTCGAACATGAAGGTCGGAACGATCGCCACGGGCGTTCCTCCCACGGTCGTGACTGCGGGGTCGGTCACCATCATCCCGGCCCAGTCCGCCCGGCACGCCTCCGTCGCGGTGCCACACGGCTCGACCACCTGCATCCGGTCGTGCAGCGTGCCCAGGTGTTCCGCGTCCAGGAGGTAGACCGCCCCGTCCTTGGCCGGCAGCACGAGTGCGGCGCCCGCGCCCGGAACCTCGACCCGCGCCGGCGTGTTGGCGCCCAGGTCATAGTCCAGGGCCGCGTAGCACTCCAGGAAGGACCTGCCGTCGCACACGCCAGTCTCCGGGCGCAGCGGTGGCTCCTCCGGCAACAGGCGCGGAACGAAGAGGTTGGGGCAGGACGCGACGCAGTCCTCCGCGGGGGCGGAGACGTCGAACTCCGCGCAAGCTGCGACGTCGCACCCTGACTCGAAGGCGAGACCAGGGCCCACCCGCATCAGCGTGTTCGCGAAGTCCCCACGCGGGATGTCCAGCTGCCCGTTGCCGGTTGGCACGATGAGCTCGAATCCAGCGGGCGTGGGAACCACCAGCGGTCCGGCCGGTGCCCAGACGCCTCCTCCGCAGCTCATCTCGCGTGCGCCGGAGCCTCCCTCCGGACGGCAGTCGTTCTCGGGCGTGGTGAGGAGGACACCACTGACCGCAGCCGCCACGCCGGCCTCTTGCCATGCGTCCAGGTTCAGCTCGAACACCCAACCGTGCCACGGCTGGATGTCCTTCAGGTTGCCGAATGAGACGTAGACGAACCCCAGTGTGCCTGGCTGCCGTCGCGCGTGCGCAAGCGCCGCGCGCGAAGCCGCGTGGCTGGGGAGGAAGTCCACCATCCCCATCCCGTCCGAAGTCGGGCGGCGCGCGTGCAGCTCCACCACGGGGAACCGCGCGTCCAGTGCCCGCGCATCCGTGTCGATGACCGCCACTCGGTGGGCGAGCCGCACGGAGCTCTCGCCCTCCGACACCACCTGGTAGGCCACCACCAACCTTCGGTCCACTGCCACGGGGGTGCCCAGGACCTCCACACTGCGGCCAGCCTCGACCGGGAGGACGACGCGGCTCACCTCGCGGCCCGTGTCGGGCTGGAGAAACACGACCTCGCCCTTCGTGCTCGCCACCACCACCAGGTCCGACGCCCCGGAGGGCACCGCCACGGGGGACGCCGCCAGGCAGCCCTCGAGCTGCGGGGCGTCAGGCCCGCGCGGGGGGAACATCCGAGTGATGGTGACTCCGTCCGTCCAGCTGCCGTCACAGCCGAGCACGAGCGACAGCGTCAGCAATCGGATGTGCGTCTCGAGCACTCTTCCCATGTCACCCCTCCCCACGCGCGAGTCTCGGCGCCGGCATGGTTGGACCTGCAATCTGCCGCTTCCTACCACAGGGCTCACACAGGAGCGGGAGCTGGACGCCGTGGCGCGGAAGGCCCGCGCCCGGCTCCTGGAGCTCGAGCCCGCCTTCCTGAAGGGCCTGGCCCCTGGGGCGGAGGTCGTCGTCAAGGCGGGCTTCCCGACAGATGACTCCAGCACCGAGTGGATGTGGTTCGTTGTCTCCGCGTGGGAGAGCGGGACACTGCGCGGCAACCTCCTCAACCAGCCGCGGGGCATCAAGGCGCTGAAGCTCGGCTCGCCCGTGCAGGTGAAGCTCGAGCAGGTGGGCGACTACATCTACCGCCCCGGAGATGGGACGTCGGAGGGCGGTGAGAGCAGCCGCATCCTCCAGGCGCGCGAGACGCAGTGACCTGGGAGGTGCTCCTCGCGGCTATCGAGATGCCACCGCGCTGACGTCCGTGGTCTCTCGGATGCTGCTGCCTCTGTCGCTCGTGGCTTGCTCCCCCGCTGTCTCTGCGTGCCGTCTCCGCTGCGCGCGCCACCTTTCCGGTTCAGGACAATCTGTCATCCGGATGGGGCACTTCCGGTATCGGAGGGCTGGCGCACAGGCGCGTCTGCAGGAGGATGCCGGCCCGCGCAGCGCGGGCCGCTCGAACAGCAGAGGGGGGAGTCAATGCAAGCTGGAAGGATGCAGTGGTCGTTGTGGGGATTGGTGTTCGCACTGCTGGGAGGTGCGGTCGCCTGCCGTCCCGCCGCGAGTGCCCCCGGGCCCGTGGCGACCAGGCCCTCTGTCAGTCCCTCCTTCGACCTGCAACGGGTGATTCAGCAGGTGCACTTCGCCTACCGCCCGGTCGACAGCGACTTCGAGGGCCGGCACA
>JAKEEX010000005.1 GCA_022616315.1 Myxococcaceae bacterium | reverse complement strand
GTCATCGTCCAGCACCACACCCAGCCTCCCCCTCCCTTCCGCCAGTTGCGGCCGGAGCTGGAGGTGCCGCCGGAGGTGGAGGCGCTGGTCCAGAAGTGCCTCGCCAAGCGGCCCGAGCACCGCTTCGCCCACATGGACGAGCTCCTGGAGAAGGTCCGCCAGGTGGGAGGCCTCAGCAACAGCGGCACCATCAGCGGCCTGCGCACGAACCCGGGCAACCTTCGCCTGGTGTCCCCGGACCGTTCGCCCTCGGGCGCCGCGGAACGGCCCTCTTCCATCACCTCGGCGTCGCGGGCGCGTCTGCCCCTGACGCCCGGCCAGTCCGGCCCCCAGAGCGGCGCCGTGACGGGAGTGCACCGGGTGGTGAAGCCGGCCTCGAACGCTGGCGTCTACATCGCCCTGGGTGCCTTCGGCGCCACAGTCGGCGCCGTGGGGATTGCGCTCCTCCTCACGCGCGAGCCCGCGGTGGCGACGGACGAGGCCGCGGTGGCTGACCAGGTTCAGGTCCCGGCCGCAGCCGGAGGGCCCACGGAGGAGGAGGAGACGTCGGCCTCCAAGAAGGTGGTGGTGGTGGTCAACAGCGTGCCGAGTGGCGCCACCGTCACCTACCGCGGCAAGGACGTGGGCGTGACGCCCGTGCACTTCAGCGTGCCCACGAACAGGAAGGGCGTTGCGCGCGCGGAGGTGACGCTGTCCCTCGCAGGCCATGTCACCGTCACGGAGACACTCGTCGGCGAGGGCCCGACGCTGACCCTCAACCGGCAGCTCGAGCTGCGCCCGGAGCCACCGCCGCCTCCGCCGCGGCCGGCCAGCAACCGCACCAAGCCCGCGTCCGGCTACAAGGAAGACCCCTACTAGAGCTATGCACCTGCGCCGACTTTCCCGCGCAGCGCTGCTGGCGGCCGTCCTGGCTGCCGGCACCGCGAGCGCAGACGAGCGTCTCGAGGCCCGCCGCCACTTCCGTGTCGGCATGGCCCTCATTTCCGAGAAGCAGTACGACGAGGGCATCCGGGAGCTGGAGGCGGCGTTCGCCATCAAGCCGCACCCGAACGTCCTCTTCAACATCGCCCGCGCGTGGGTGGACGCCGGCCGCGACGAGAAGGCGCTGGAGGCCTACCGGCGCTACCTCGCGTTCGCGCCGTCGGACGCCTCGAGGGTGGAGTCGGCGGTGCGCGAGCTGGAGGCGCGCGTCCAGGCCCGTGCGCAGCCGCAGAAGAGGTCCGCGGCGTCGCTGCCCATGCCACCTCCCCCGGTGCTGCGCGGCGGCACGGCCACCACACCCGCGATGGAGGCGGGCCAGAAGCAGGCCATGGACGCGCTGCTCGATCGCCTCGAGAAGGCGGTGGCCCGGGCCGAGTCTGTCGCTGGCCCTGCCCCCGCGTCCGAGGGGGACGCGGCCCCGAGCGACCTCTCCCTCGGTGCCGTGGCCGCCGGTGCCGCCCTTCCGGCGGAGCTCCGCGAGCAGCTGGGTGCCGACAGCGCGTTCGCTCCGTACGAGGAGCGCATCGTCACGGCCGGTCGCCGCTCGCAGTCCACGTTCGAGGCGGCCTACGCCACCACGGTCATCACGGCCGAGGACATCCGGCTGGCGGGCGCCAACACCCTCTACGAGCTCCTCCGCCGCGTGCCTGGCGCGGAGGTGATGGCCATGGGCGTGGGCAGCGCCAACGTGTCCTTCCGCGGCTTCAACCAGCGGCTGGCCAACAAGGTGCTGGTGCTGGTGGACGGTCGCAGCGAGTACCAGGACTTCCTCGGCCTCACGCTGTGGAGCGCGCTGCCGGTGGGCCTGGAGGAGATCGAGCGCATCGAGGTCATCCGTGGCCCCGGCTCGGCGCTCTACGGCGCAGGCGCGATGCTCGGCGTCGTGAACATCATCACGCGCACGCCCGGCACCGGTAAGGCGGGGGACCTGACGGCGTACGCGGGTGCGGGCAACAGCGCGGGCGGCTCGTTCGTGGGCTCCGGAGGCAACGAGCGGCTGCGCTACCGCGCCAGCGTCGGCTACGCGCAGAGCGACAAGTGGAGCCGCGACTTCGGGTCGGACCGGCCGGACGTGGAACCCCAGGTGGAGAACCCCAACCTCGGCCTGCAGAGCGCGCGCGCCAACATGACGGCCACCTACCGCCCGATGAACGGGCTGGAGGTGGGCGTGTCCGCGGGCGTCAACCGGCTCTTCACCGAGTTCTACGCGCCGGGTCTCCTGCGCAACTACTCCGCGGACGGCGCTGCAGGGTACGCCAAGCTGGACGTGACGACGGGCCCCGTGAAGCTCAAGGCGTTCTGGAATCACTTCGACGCGGCGGCCGGTCCGCAGTACGCCGCCATCGGAGCGCGCTCCATGGCGACCCATATGGAGAGCAACGTCTTCGACGGTGAGCTCTCGTTCGTCCAGGGCTTCGAGGCGGCCGGCCACCACCAGCTGAGCCTCGGCGTCAGCGGACGCCTCAAGCGCGTGGGCTGGGACTACCTGGGCGGCATGAAGGAGGAGCAGCACTGGGCGGCGTTCTTCGAGGACGAGTGGCGCATCACCCAGACCGTGCGCGTGGTGGGCAGCCTCCGCGCGGACAATCATCCCCTCCTGGACAAGGGCCAGGCCGGCATCGCGTACTCGCCGCGGCTGTCCGTCCTCTGGATTCCGGCGGAGGGCCACGGCCTGAGGGCCAGCGCCGCCTCGGCGTTCCGTGCGCCGACGTTCCTCGAGAGCTACACCCTCCTGCGCGTCCCGGTGCCGGGCGTGCCGGGTGCGTCCGGGCTCACGTCCGGCAACCTGACGCTCCGGCCCGAGCGGCTCACCGCCTTCGAGATCGGCTACCGCGGTGAGAACGCGCGCCTCGGCGTGGACTGGGACGTGACGGTCTACAACCACGCGGTGAAGGACCTCATCGGGCTGAGCCCCATGTCCCGGCTGCCCGCCGAGGACACGTTCGACGAGCTCACGCAGACCTACCTGCTCGGGCAGTCCTTCTTCCAGAACGAGCCGTCGCGGTACAACGCGAACGGGCTCGAGCTGAGCGCGTCCGCGGCACCGGTGGACGGCCTCGGCATCAAGCTGTCCGGCGCGCTCCAGCGCATCTCGAGCAATGGCGAAGCAGCCGACTGCGGTCCCTGTCTCCAGGCCCCGACCGCGAAGGTGTACGGCAGCATCACCTACCGCACGCCCGCGCGCGTCTCGTTCGGCGTGGAGGGTGGCTACACGAGCGCGACCGAGTGGATCGAGCGCGAGCCGTCCTCCAGCGACCCCACCGCCGTCGTGAACCAGCACAACGCGCTCCCGGCGTACTCGGTGTTCCACGCGCGCGTGGGCTTCGAGCCGATTGCCGACCGGCTGGCGCTCGAGCTGCGCGGCACGCACCTGGGGAGCCCCCACCAGCAGCACCCGTTCGGCAACACGCTGGACCGCCGGGTGTACCTGACCGTCCGGATCACGCCATGAGAATGCTCCGCCTCGCGCTCGTCTCCCTCGTGACGCTCGCTGCGTGCGAGCCGCCCCCCGTGGTCCCCACGGCCGACAAGCGCCAGAACTCCAGCTTCGCCCGCGTCGAGGGCAGCGTGGTGGTGCAGAGCGCCGCCCGCGGCAACGTGGTGGTGCTCCTCTACTCCGCGTCGCGGCCTCCGCCTCCACAGGGCACCGGCCGGCCGATGGGCTTCACGTTCCTCTCCGCGGAGGAGGTCTTCGGTGACGACCTCGTCCCGGCCCCGGGAAAGTCGCCCTCGAGTGGCCCGTTCACGGCCCGCTTCTCCTTCGACACGGTGCCCGAGGGCAGCTACCTCCTGCGCGGCTTCATCGACTCGGACACCTGCATCGTGGGTGCGGATCCTTGCCGACCCTCGGACTGGTTGCCCTGGTACAGCGTGACGGCGGAGGTGAACGCCGGGGACGTGGGTGGCGCCGCGGTGGACCCGCTGACGCTGCAGCCGCGCATCATCGAGGTGCGGGAGGAGGGCGGGCAGCTGGTTCCGGTGGACCAGGTGACCGTCACGTTCAGCGACTCGGCGCACGTGCCGATCGAGCGCCCGTCCTTCAAGGTGGAGCTGCTCCCGAGCGACACCTCTGTGTTGGATGTCAGCTCCGCGCAGCCGAAGGTGGTCATCCTCAAGCCCCTCGCGGTGAAGGAGGGCAGCGTGTCGACGGCCCCACCCGCGTTCATGCTTCGCTACGAGGGCTTCGATGCCACGGGCAAGCCCCTGGACACGAACGGAGACGGCATCCCGGAGGTGTGGCCGAAGGTCCTGGTGCGCAAGCTCACGGACACGCCGCACTCGCTCACCGAGGAGAACGACCTCAACAGCGACGGCGTCCTGGACGCGGAGGGGGTGGAGTATCCGCTCGCGCCCGGCCTCGAGGCGGATGGTGCGCCAGACCGCGTCGTGCTGGCTGCGGGGTTCCTCCCGGAAACCCTTGCGGCGCTTCACGCTCAGGACGGCAAGCCGCTCGCGGGTACGGACGGCAAGCCGCTCGCCGTGCCGGTGACACAGCTTCAGCTGGCCATCACCAAGAGGGCGCTGGACGCGCGTGACCTGACGCGGCCCCTCCCGCTCGCGGCGATTCCGGCAGGGCGCTACGGCATCACCCTGGTCAGCTTCACCGGCCAGACGTGGAAGGTGCCCAACGAGCTGGATCCGGACATTGCAGAGCCGCTCGGGCTCCCCGAAGTTCAAGGACAGGAATTCACGGTGCAGGTGCCGCTGAGGTAGCAGCGCCGACCAATCCCCTCTCCCCCCGGGAGACAGATCCCCTCTCCCCCTGGGAGAGGGAAAGGGTGAGGGGGTTGTGCATCCCGGGTCCGCCCTCACCGTCCCCGCTGCGGGAACCCGCGTCCCTCCCTGAGCGCCTGCATCAGCACCGTGTGCACGTCCAGCGCGGTCTGCGTCTGAACGCGTCCGGCCGCGAAGAGCTCGCGGTAGCCAGCGGCCACGCGCGCCTGGAAGTCCACGGTGCCCACGCGGTAGGTGGCGGCCAGGTCCAGAGGTGCGTAACCCGCGCCAGGGTTCCCTGCGTCACGCAGGACCAACACGTCCACGGGCCTGCCGTCGCGAACCCCGAAGCGGAGCCCGGTCTGCTGGCTGAAGCCGTCCGAGCCCCGCTTCGTGAGGCTGAGCGCGAGCCAGTCGTGCAGCTGCTGGCCGGTGAGCTCCACCGTCATCAGCGTGTTCCTGTACGGAAGCGCCGTGCGAAAGGCCTCGACGGTGACCGGCCCCGCCGGGAGGGCGGCGCGGAAGGTCGAGGCAGTCAGGTAGAACACGTGCGTGCCGGCCGCCTCGCGCAGAACGCCCGTCACCCAGTTCCCCAGGGCAGCTTCTCCGGTGGACACGTTCGCGTCGCTGAGGGTCTCCGGCAGGATGGCGAGGACCTCGAACCGCTCGGCCCGCTTCTTCTCGAGCGCGGCCTGGAGCGCGGCGACCCTCTCCGCCACCAGCGGGTCCTCGGGACGTGAGGCGTCCATGCGCACGAGCTGTCCGGTCACCCCGGCGAGTCGCCGGTCCTCGAAGCGCAGCTCCACCTCGGCGAGGTAGGCGAGGTACTGGTAGGGCGAGATGAACCACGTCCCCGTCCCGGAGATGCGGCTCAGCCCTCCGCGGTAGTGCGAGTGCGTCCCCAGGATGAGGTCGATGCCGGGGGCGGCGCGTGCGAGGGCCTCGTCGTCCTCGCGCAGCTGGTGGCCGATGAGGACCACCGCGTCCATCTTCTCGATGGCCCGCAGTGTGTGGACCACACGCCGTGCCGCCTCGCGTGGCTCCTCCCAGCGCGTGCCCGCAGGCAGGTGTGCACGCTCGACGATGCGCTGGAAATCCGGCCCCGCCACCGCGAAGAGGCCGAGGCGGACACCATTCACCTCCTTCACGAGGTAGGGCTTGCCGTCCACCTGAAGGAAGGGCGTTCCGTTCTCCCGGACGAGGTTGGCGCTGAGAACGGGATACGAGATGGCCGCGCGGCAGCGCTCGAGCTCCTCGGCTCCGTAGTCCAGGTCGTGGTTGCCGAGCGCCATCACGTCCACGAGCCCGTCGAGCCACGGCCACTCGACGCACCGGTACTCGTCGCTCCACGCGGGGACACCGGCGTTCATCGTGTCGCCGCCGGAGACGACGAGGGTGCCAGGGCGACGGCGCACCTCCGTGAGATACGCAATCACCCGTGCGATGCCGCCCTGCCCCGCCTGGTCCTCCGAATGGAAGGGCACCGCGTGCGAGTGGTAGTCGCTCATCGAGATGAGCCGCACGTGGCGCACCGTGGGCGCGCATGCAGAGGTCGCGGCGACGACGACGGAAGCAATCAGCAGGGAGCGCACGGGAAGACACGATATCCTGCCCGGAGGTCCCCGCCCGATGCGCACGTTCCCAGCCGAGTTCTCCGACCTCCTCACAGCGCGCGGCCGCCGCATCCTCGCGGGCAGGGACCCGCACGTGCGCCGCGTGCACGAGAACGCCGCCTGGCGCTTCCTCGGGCTCTCGAACGTCATCGAGCCGCGAAAGGCGGCCGGGTGTCTCGCGCTGCTCGAGCGGGGCCTGCGTGACGTGCTCCACCCCATGGAGCTGCCTATCCCGCCGGAGACCATCCTCGCGATGCGCGAGAACTACGCCGAGCAGCTCCCGAAAACCGTGCGGGTGAAGACGGCGATGCTCGGCTCGCGGCGAGCGCGGGCGTGGCGGGTGGCGGAGGAGCTGGGGCTCGTGGCCATGCTCCATTCGGAGAGCTTCCGTGCCTTCGCCGAGGCGACGGGAGGCAGGCCCCTGCGGCGCAAGTGGGGAATCCAGGCGCTGTGCTACGGCGCAGGGGACTACTCGGGTCCTCACACGGACCATCACCCGGAGGACCGTGAGGCGCGCGACGGGTACCTGGACGTGCACATCACGCTCGCCACGCGCGCAGTGGAGCACCAGTGGCTCGTGTATGCGAAGGGGGGCCACTTCACCGAGGTGCAGCCGGTGCACACGCTCGGCGGCATGACCGTTTACAAGCTTCCCTTCTGGCACTACACGACGCCCCTCGTGGCACGGCGCGGGAGGGAGGGCGAGGCACGACGGTGGGTGCTGCTCGGCACCTTCCTCTACGCCCCTGCGCCGCTACTCCGCAGCAGGTGACTCGCGCGGGAGAGCGAACGCGCGACGCTCCTCGTACTCGAGCAGCCC
>JAKEEX010000054.1 GCA_022616315.1 Myxococcaceae bacterium | reverse complement strand
TGGGGCGACAACAAGGTGCAGCTGTGCTCGCTGCTCTCCATCAAGACTGGCGGCTGCTCCGAGGACTGCGCCTACTGCCCACAGGCGGCCCGCTACAAGACGGGCGTCAAGGCGGAGAAGCTGATGGAGGTGGACGAGGTGCTCGCCGCGGCCACGAGGGCCCGTGAGGCAGGCGCCACACGCTTCTGCATGGGTGCCGCCTGGCGCGAGGTGAAGGACAACGCGCAGTTCGACAGCGTGCTGGAGATGGTGACGGGTGTGAAGGCGCTCGGCATGGAGGCCTGCGCGACTCTGGGCATGCTCAATGCGGACCAGGCGCGGCGCCTCAAGGAGGTCGGCCTCAACGCGTACAACCACAACCTGGACACCTCGCCGGAGTACTACGGGGACATCATCTCCACCCGCACGTACGAGGACCGGCTGCGGACGCTCAGGAACGTGCGCGAGGCGGGCATCAGCGTCTGCTGCGGCGGGATCATCGGCCTGGGTGAGTCGGTGGACGACCGCTGCGGCATGCTGATGACGCTCGCCAACCAGGAGGTCCACCCGGAGAGCGTGCCCATCAACGCGCTGGTGGCCGTGGAGGGCACCCCGCTCGCGGGCCAGCAGAAGGTGGACACCATCTCGATGGTGCGGATGATCGCCACCGCGCGGCTGCTCATGCCCACGGCGATGGTGCGCCTGTCCGCGGGCCGGATGCAGATGAACGAGGAGGCGCAGCTCCTGTGCATGATGGCGGGGGCGAACTCCCTGTTCTTCGGCGAGAAGCTGCTGACGACCGGCAACCCCGAGTACCAGCAGGACATGGCGCTGCTCGAGAAGGCCGGGGTCGCGGCGCTCGAGCCGAAGGTGTGACCTGAGGACCACCCGCTTCAAACGTGGACGTTGACGTGGACGTGGACGTGGACGTGGACGTGGACGTGGACGGCGACGTGGACGGCGACGTGGACGGCGACGGCGACGCCGGTGTGGCCGTAGGCTGGGCTGAAGCGGAGCTCACCGCGCTCGCGCAGAAGGGACTGCGTCGGCAGCTCGAGCCGCTCGAGTCCGCGCAGGGGCCCGTGGTACGCGTGGGCGGGCGCACGCTCGTCAACTTCTCTTCGAACGACTACCTGGGACTGGCCGCGGCGCCCGATCTCGCTGCAGCGGCTGCAGCGGCCCTCTCGGCGGGGGGGACGGGGGCGGGGGCGAGCCGGCTCCTCGTGGGGGACACGCTCGAGCACCGCCGGCTGGAGGAGGAGCTCGCCGCGTTCGAGGGTACGGAGGCCGCGGTCCTGTTCAACTCGGGCTACGCCGCGAATGTGGGTGTCCTCTCCGCCCTGCTCGGGCCCGAAGACGTCGTCTTCTCCGATGCGCTGAACCACGCCTCCATCGTGGACGGCTGCCGCCTGTCGCGCGCGCGCATCGTCATCTACCCGCATTCGGACGCGGACGCGCTGGGGCAGTTGCTCACCGCGCACACCGGACGGCGGAGGCTCGTCGTGACCGACAGCGTCTTCTCCATGGACGGAGACTTGGCGCCACTCACGCGGATTGCGGCGCTCTGCCGCGAGCACGGCGCGGCCCTCATGGTGGACGAGGCGCACGCGACCGGCGTGCTGGGGCCGGGCGGGGCGGGGCTCGTGGAGCAGCTGGGGCTGCAGGAACAGGTGGAACTCCGGATGGGAACGCTGGGCAAGGCGCTCGGAGCGTACGGAGCATACATTGCGTGCGCGCGTCCCCTGGCGGAGCTGCTCGTCAACCGGGCCCGCTCGCTGGTCTTCTCCACCGCGCTTCCCCCTGCAGTGTGCGCTGCGGCAAGTGCGGCGGTGAAGCGGGTGCGCGCGGACGGCGCGCTGCGCGAGCGGTTGTGGCGCCACATTCATCGCTTCGCGTCGGGGCTCTCGGCCCTGGGGTTCCCTGCGGAGCCGCGCTCGGCCGTGTTCCCAGTGGTGGTGGGTGCACCGGAGGCGGCGCTGGAGGCGTCCGCGTTCCTGCGCGAGCGGGGGCTCCTGGTGAAGGCCATCCGGCCGCCCACCGTGCCGCAGGGGACGAGCAGGCTGCGCTTCTCGTTGTCTGCTTCGCACACCGAAGCCCATGTGGACGCGGCGCTTCGTGCGCTGGAGGAGTGGAGCCGTGGCCGGCGCGCGTAGGGCACACAGTGGTGCTCGGTTGCACAACCCCCTCACCCTGTCCCTCTCCCAGGGGGAGAGGGGAGAGGAGAGGGGAGTGGAGCGGGGGCAGTCGGGGGCGCTTCACGAGCGTGGGGCCAGTTCTCCGCCTCCGCGGTTCTTCGTCACCGCGACCGACACCGGGGTCGGCAAGACGCAGGTGGCGAGTGCCTTGCTGTCGCTGATGGCGGACGCGGGGCTTCGACCTGCTCCCTTCAAGCCCTATGAGTCCGGCTGTGCGTCACTGGCGCGACCCGCGGATGCGCTCGTACTGCGCGAAGCGGCCCGGAGTGAGGACGCGCTCGACGTCATCTGCCCCCATCGCTTCCGCGCTCCCCTGGCGCCGGGCGTGGCCGCGCACCGGCTGCGGAGGCAGCCCTCCTTCGATGCGACGCTCGCGGCGTTCCGCTCCTTCGCGGGGCGCGCTCTCGTGGCGGAAGGAGCGGGGGGCCTGCGTGTGCCGCTCGATGCGAAGCGGGACGTCGTGGATCTCATCGCCGCGCTGGGCCTGCCCGTGGTGCTCGTGGCGCGCGCGGCGCTCGGGACGCTGAATCACACCGCGCTGTCGCTGGACCTACTGAGGGAGCGCGGGCTTCCCGTGCGGGCCGTGGTGCTCAGCCGTGGCCGCCCCGAGCGAGACCCGTCGGAGCGCGACAACGCAGCGTGGCTGGAGCGGCGCCACGGCGTGGAGGTGCTCGGGCCCGTGCCGTTCCTGGAGGACCCCGCGCGTCGACGTGCAGCATTCCGTCGCGTGCTCCGGCCGCTGATCGGCGCGGAGTGGGGAGTGAACCGCGGCGCACGGTAGGCCGGAGATTCGGCTCTGCAGCTGTCCCCGCGCACGGGGCAGCGGCATCTCAGCGCAACTTTTCGAGCGGATTCGACCGCGAAATGGACGCAGGTGGGGAAACGAAGGACAACCCCTCGCGCACATGGCCGAAATCATCGACCTGTCGCTCGTCTCGGACGTGCGGCGCCTCTTCTACAAGCTGCTGGAAGCGCGTGGGCTGTCCTACTTCCTGAAGAAGGACGGCGATCGGCTTTTCCACATCGAGCCGGCGAAGGTGGAGATGGTCCTGCGCGCAGCAATGAGAGCGCGCCCTGAAGAACGCGCGCGGCCGCCGGAGACCGCCGTGGAGTACTGCCGGCGGGAGCTCCGGCGCGAGCTCATCCGCCGCGTCGCGGAGGCGATGCTCCAGACAGGGCTGTAGTCTCCCGCGTCGACATGTTCTCGCGCCGTACTCACTGGGAGCTCCACCCGAACGCACTCAGCGTGCGTCGGGATGCACTCCGCGATGCGGGTGCGGACCTGGTGGACCTGACGGAGAGCAACCCTGCGGCTTGCGGGCTCTCACCGGACATGGACGCGGTTGCGGCAGCGATTGCTGCGGGAGCACGGAGACCCTATTCGCCGGACCCGCGTGGGCTGCCGCACGCACGCGAGGCGCTCGCCGCGTACCTGGGGCGACGGGGAACGCCGGTGGACCCCGCCCACCTCGTCCTCACTGCCAGCACCAGCGAGGCCTATGCCTGGCTCATCAAGCTCCTGTGCGATCCGTGGGACGCGGTGCTGGTGCCTCAGCCCTGCTACCCGCTCTTCGAGTGGCTCGCACGTATGGAGGGCGTGCACCTGGTGCCGTACGCGCTTTCGCGGGCGGACGGATTCCGCGTGCACGCGGACTCACTCCCTGTCGACTCACGGGTGCGTGCCGTGCTCGCCGTCAGTCCGGGCAACCCCACCGGAACGTTCCTGAAGCAGGATGAGCTGGAAGCACTCGAGGTGCGGTGTGCACGCGAGGGCTGGGCATTGGTCATGGACGAGGTCTTCTCCGATTACGGGCGCGGGGCGGACGATTCGCGCGTGCGCACCGTGGCGGGCCGCGCGGGGCCGGCGCTGAACTTCGCCCTCTCCGGGCTGTCGAAGGTCGTGGGGCTTGCGGGGCTGAAGCTCGGGTGGATGGCCGTGGGCGGACCCGAGGCTCTGCGAGACGCCGCACTCGCGCGGCTCGAGCTGATCGCGGACACGTACCTGTCGGTCAACACACCGGTGCAGGAAGCACTGGGCTCGCTGCTCGCGCAGGCGGACGGCTTCCAGGCGCAGGTGCGGGCCCGCGTGGAGGCCAACCTCGCAACACTGCACGCCGCGCGCACCCGGGACGCAGGGTGGAACGTGCTTCCGGTGGAGGGTGGATGGAGCGCGGTCCTGCGCATCCCACGTCACCCGGGCGAGCTGGAGACGGCGCTCGCCGCGCTCGAGGAGGGCGTGGTGGTGTACCCTGGCCACTTCTTCGACTTCCCGCCCGGTGCGGACTTCCTCGTGCTGTCGCTGCTGCCGGAGGAAGCGCGCTTCGCGGAGGGTGTGGCGCGCCTCACGCGGGTGCTCTGAAACGTCGAAGGGGCGGAACCCTCATCCGGGCCCGCCCCTCCGTGGTTCACCGCGTCAGGCGCTCAGCGCCCGACCGGCACGCTCAGCCCTCGAGCCGCGCGAGCAGCAGCTTGCGCTGCAGCAACAGCGCCTCGGGGGCCTTGCTGCCGAGCTGCTCGAAGAACGTCTCCTGGGACTTGAGCTCCGTCTTCCACTCCTCCTCCTTGATGGAGGTGGCCTCGGCGAGCGCCTCCTTGGAGATGTCCAGCCCGCGCACGTCCAGGTCGCCCTGCTTCGGCACCCAGCCGAGCAGCGTCTCCTTGCCGGCCACGCGTCCCGCCACGCGGTCGAGGACCCACTTCAGCACGCGCATGTTGTCGCCGAAGCCCGGCCAGATGAACTTGCCGTTGCTGTCCTGGCGGAACCAGTTGACCTGGAAGATCTTCGGCAGCTTGTCGATGGACTTCTGCATGTCCAGCCAGTGCTGGAAGTAGTCGCCCATGTTGTAGCCACAGAAGGGCAGCATGGCCATCGGGTCACGCCGCACCACGCCCACCTTGCCGGTGGCCGCCGCGGTGGTCTCCGAGCCCATGGTCGCGCCGAGGAACACGCCGTGGGTCCAGTTGAAGGCCTGGAGCACCAGCGGGACGGTGTTGCTGCGGCGGCCGCCGAAGATGATGGCGCTGATGGGAACGCCCTGCGGGTCGTTCACCTTGGGGCTCAGCGCGGGGTTGTTGGCGGCAGGCGCGGTGAAGCGGCTGTTGGGGTGCGCGGCCTTCTCTGCGCTGCCCTTCACCCACGGGCGGCCCTGCCAGTCGGTGAGGCGCTCGGGCACCTCGCCGTCCTTGCCCTCCCACCACGGCTCGCCGTCCTCGGTGACGGCCACGTTGGTGAAGATGGTGTCCTTGCGGATGGACGCCATCGCGTTGGGGTTGGTCTTGTTGTTCGTGCCCGGCACCACGCCGAAGTAGCCGGCCTCCGGGTTGATGGCGTACAGCTGGCCGTCCGGACCCACGCGCATCCAGGCGATGTCGTCGCCCACCGTCTCGATCTTCCAGCCCGTGTACTCCTTGGGCGGAATCATCATGGCGAAGTTCGTCTTCCCGCACGCGGAGGGGAAGGCGGCGGCCACGTAGGTGGTCTCACCCTGGGGGCTGGTGACGCCGAGGATGAGCATGTGCTCTGCGAGCCAGCCCTCCTCGCGGCCCAGGTAGCTGCCGATGCGCAGCGCCAGGCACTTCTTGCCCAGCAGCACGTTCCCACCGTACCCGGAGCCGAAGCTCCAGATGGTGTTGTCCTGGGGGAAGTGGCAGATGAAGCGGCGCTCCGGGTTGATGTCACCGGTGCAGTGCAGGCCGCGGTTGAAGTCGTTGGAGCTGCCGAGCATCTCCAGCGCCTGCCGGCCCATGCGCGCCATGATGCGCATGTTCAGCGCCACGTAGATGCTGTCCGTCAGCTCGACGCCGATCTTCGAGAACGGGCTGCCGATGGGCCCCATCACGTAGGGCACCACGTACATGGTGCGGCCCTTCATGGAGCCGTCGAAGTGGTTGGCCAGCTTCGTGTAGGCCTCGTCCGGGTCCATCCAGTTGTTGGTCGGGCCCGCGTCCACCTTGTTGGGTGTGCAGATGAACGTGAGGTGCTCCACGCGCGCCACGTCGTTCGGGTTGGAGCGGTGCAGGTAGCAGCCCGGCCACTTCTGCTGGTTGAGCGGCATCAGGATGCCGGCGTCCACCGCCTCCTTCGTGAGGCGCTCCTTCTCCGCCTCGCTGCCGTCGCACCAGACGATGCGGTCGGGCTTCGCCAGGCGGGCGCAGTCCTCGATCCACTTCATGAGGTGCGGGTTGGAGGTCATCGACGTCTTGGGCACCGTCACGTCGGGGGCAGCCATCGCTGTCATCGTCCTGTCTCTCGATTGGGTCGTCTGGGAAGAATGGCGCCCCGGACCGGCGATGCCATCCCCCCGCTTGAGTCGAACGCCGCATTGGTGCGGCGAATGGCGGGGGACCGTACCATGAGTATTCCTGCACTCCAGCAGCCGGGCAGCGCGTGCTGCTCTGCGTCAGCAAGTCATGCCGACAGGAGCGAGGAGAAGGGCTCATCCATCGGGCGGACGGTGGGGCGTCCGCTGGGCGACGCACCGGGGAGCGGGCCGCCGGGCAGGCGGGCAAGGAAGGACCGAGGAGCGCCGGAAGGGAGTCCCCCCATCTCCAGGCCGTCACGACCAGCCCGTCCTTCCGAAAGCCAAAGGGGGTAAGCGCGCTGGGCCAGAGCGTATCCTCCACACGAGGGCGGTGCGCTCAAACTCCGCGAGGTCGCAGCCCATGAACTACAGAGCACGCATCGTTCGAGAGCCGGGTGTCTGCGGGGGCGAGCCGGTCATCCGGGGCACGCGCGTCACACTCCGTACCATCCTGGCCAGCCTCTCCGAGGGTGATGCCAACGACGATATCTTGGCGGCCTACCCGACCCTGTTGGTAGAGGACGTCAGGGCGGTCATCGCCTTCGCGGCCGACGCCGCACGTGAGGACCTGCCGGCTCGTCGCGTGGTTGAGCCCTGACGTCCTGGCTGTCCTTTGAGATGCCCTAAGCCTCAACTCGTCGGAGAATTGAGCATGGGCAGCGATTGGTTAGACGTGGGGAGAGTGCCAGCGCTCAGCGCGCCAGTCCGAAGCCTTCTTGACGAAGCCTTCGATGCTGGAGCGTTCTACGGTGAGCCCGAAGTGATCGGCGAACTCACCGCAGAGGTAATCAACAATTGCCGACGTCGGCTCCTGCTCCTGGAGGCGTCGCAGCAGCTGGCCAACGAGGCAGTCGTATTCGTCACGCGGAGACCCCATCGCGATAAGGCCAAGTGGGTCCCACTCGACCACCATGTCCTGGAGCTCGCTCCAACGCTGGCGAACTTGTTCCTTCGTTAGCTGCACCGCAAGACTCCCTGCTCGAATGATGCCGGCCGGCGTGTTCCTGAGAAGTATCTGAGGGGCGAAGCCTACCCAGCCGCAGGCGCCGCGTCTTGCGCGGAAGGCAACTCGGGCGTCACTGCCGCGTCGCGCTCCAGGCTGTCCACGCGCCTCAGTTCCGGGAAGAGCCAGGCCCAGAGGCCGACCACCAGGAGCGTGCCCACTCCGCCCAGCACCACCGCGGGCACGGTTCCGAACGCGGCGGCGGTGACACCGGATTCGAACTCGCCGAGCTCGTTCGAGGCGCCGACGCCCATCATGTTCACCGCGCCCACGCGGCCCCGCATCGCGTCTGGGGTGGCCACCACCTCGAGCGTCCGCCGGACCACCACGCTCACCATGTCCGCGCCGCCGAGCACCGCGAGCGCCAGCACCGAGAGAGGCAGCGAGCGAGACAGCCCGAAGACGATGGTGGCCAGTCCGAAGAGCGCCACCGCGAAGAACATGGAGCGCCCCGCGCGCCGCCGCAGCGGGTGGTAGGCCAGCCACACCGCCACCACTGCGGCCCCCAGTGCGTGCACGCTGCGCAGGAGCCCCAGGCCCCAGGGGCCCGTGTGGAGGATGTCGCGCGCAATGACGGGCAGCAGCGCCACCGCGCCGCCGAGCAGCACCGCGAAGAGATCCAGGGTGATGGAGCCGAGCAGCAGCCGCTCGCGCCGCACGAAGTGCACCCCGGCGAGCAGCGTGCGCAGGTTGAGCTCGCGGGCCGCGCCGCCCCCTGCGTGCACCTTCATCGAGAGGAGGAGCAGGAGCCCCGCGGCCACGCCCACTGCAGACGCACCGTACGCCGCCTGGGGTCCGCCCCACGCGTAGAGCACCCCGCCCACCGCCGGGCCCGCAATGGTCGCCACCTGCCAGGTGGTGGAGCTCACCGCCACCGCGCTCGACAGCTCCTTCGCGGGGACCAGGTGCGGCGTGAGCGCCGAGTGCGCAGGGGCACTGAAGGCGCGCGCCGTGCCGAAGAGGACGAGCACCGCGTAAATGAGCCGCACGTCCTGCATCTGCGCGAGCGTCAACCCGAGCAGCGCGAGTGAGCACAGCAGCATTACCGCGTGGCACCACGCCAGCACCTTCCGACGGTCGAAGCGGTCCGCGACGTGGCCCCCAAGGAGGCTGAAGGCGATGAAGGGAAGGAACTGCGCCAGCCCCACGTAGCCCAGCGCGAGCGCGCTCCCGGTGAGCGCGTACACCTGCCAGCCGATGGCCACCGACTCCACCTGCACTGCCAGGACCGAGAGCAGGCGGCCCAGCTGGTAGAGGCGGAAGTCCGGGTGACGGAGGACGGCGAGCCCGCGCGCGGAGCTGGCGGAGGAGGACATTGCACTCCGCCTATCACGCGTGCACGGACACGGGGGGCGCCGAGCCTGCAGGCGCCTGGATGCCTTCCATCAGGCCCGGTTCACCCCACCCAGGTGATGGTCCACTCGCGCAGCTCGCGCTCCACCGTCACCTCCACCGTGTCCCCGCAGCGCTTGCCCAGCACCGCGCGGCCCAGCGGCGAGGAGGGAGTCACGACGGACAGGATACCGTCCCCGCCCGGGCCCGTGAGCTCCACGCCCGCGCCCACTGGGGCGAGGAAGAAGGTCCGGCCCGAGTCTTCGTCCTCCACCTCCACGACGGCACCGAGCGCCACGGGGGCACCGGGGGCGAAGGGGCGCGGGTGGAAGGCGTCCAGTGCGGCCAGCTCTGCGCGGGCACGCTCCTCGCGCTGGGCCTGACCGCGGGCCAGGCCACCCTGCTCGAGTGCGACGCGCGCGTCCTCGCGCTTCTCGGCGGGTGTGGCGCCCTCGCGGGCCTCCTGCGCGGCGGCGGCTCCCGCCTGGTGCGCTACCTGCGCGGAGGCGCGCAGGCGGGAAGTGAGCTGATCCACCAGGGATTGCTTGTCCATCACGCGCATGCTCGCTGGGCGCGGTGCGAGCGCAAGAAAGTGGCGCGGCTTCGGCACAGCCCCTCACCCAGTTCCTCTCCCAGAGGGAGAGGGGAGTGGGTTCCCAGGGGGAGGGGATTGGGCTTCCAGAAGGAGAGGAACGTGTCCCCGTTGTGGTCAGTGGATGGCGGCGCGGAGGCCCACGTGGACCAGGACCGACGCCTCGTCAGTGAGCAGCTGCTCGAGCCTGGCCTGCGCCACGTCCTCTCCGTGTGCCGCGGCGGCCAGGCGGAAGAAGAGGGACTGGTGGCCATCCTCGCTCTGCGCGAGCTCCGCATAGAAGCGCTTGAGGGGCGCGTCCGTGAGCCCCTCGGCCAGCAGGGAGAGCCTCTCGCAGCTGCGCGCCTCGATGATGGCGGCCACCAGCAGGCGGTCCAGCCTCCGCTCGTGCGCGCCGTGTCGCACGTGAGCCTGCAGCCCCTTCGCGTACGGGTCGCCCCCGTCGCGGGTGAGCGTGAGGCCGCGCGCCTCCATCAGCTGCAGCACCCGCGCGAGGTGTGCGCTCTCCTCGCGCGCGAGCCGCGCCATCTGCGCCGGCAGCCCGGGCACCTCGGGGTAGGCCTGCAGCAGCGACAGCGCGTTGGCCGCGGCCTTCTTTTCGCAGTGCGCGTGGTCCACCAGCACCTCGTCGAAGTGCGCGAGCGCGTGGGGCAGCCACGCCGCGTCGGTGGGCACCTTCAGGAGCACGGGGCCCGCACCGGAGAGGGGCCGGCGGCTGGGGGTGGGGCGGGGGTCCTTCACGCTCACTCCATCACCACCAGCCGCTGCAGCGGCCCGCTGACGTAGCCCACGCGCCGGGCGAGCGTGGCCGTGCGCTCGTCCTGCTCGTGGACCCGGAGGGCCAGGCGCGGCATCGCGGAGAGCAGGTGTCGGGAGATCTGCCCGAGCGACAGCGTGCCGTGTCCTCTGCCCCGGTGCGAGGGGTGGGTGTGGATGCCCTCGAGCTCGGCGCCGAAGCGGGAGCGGCAACCCACATCCACCTTGAAGACGAGCTCGCCCCCCTCCTCGAGCACCCAGGTGCGCCCGGCCCGGACCCGCCGGCGCACGCGCGCGGCGAAGCCCGCGGGGTCCTCCTCGAGGGGGCGGTGTCCGAGCCGCTCGGCGACGTCCCCCGCGGCCAGCGGCACGAGGCGCGGCAGGTCCTCCTCGCGCGCGAGCCGCAGCCGCGGGTTGGTGAAGGGGCCCATGTCATCCGCGGAGACCGTGAAGAGGCGCTGGGTGAGGTCGAGCCGTGGGCGCCGTCCACGGCCGAGGAGCCGGACGAGTGCGTCCACCGCGGTGCGCTCGCCCAGCGCGGATCTGAGCCACACGGTCTGCGCCAGCGGCGCGGTGAGGGCGTGGAAGAGGGAGGGGCTGCTCGCCGATGGAACCACGAGCCCGCCATTCCCCCCCACGAAGAGCACCGCGGAGAGCTCACCCTGGTCGAACCGTCCCCAGAAGGCATGGGAGGGTCCACCCGCGGGCGCCGTCACTCCGCACTCCTCCAGCAGGCCGAGGAGGTACAGGTGCTGACGCATGTCGTTCAGCAGGAAGGCGCGGAGCGCCTCGGCGTCCAGTGCACCGAGCTGGTGGACGGAGGTGGACATTCAGGCTCGCAAGGGCGGACACACTATGCCAGCCGCGCGGGTCCCCCTCATAGCCCAAGTGCCATGCGGATCTCCTCCTCGGAGGTTCGCGCGGGCGTGCGGCGGACCCGCGCAAGCGAGAAGCCGGGGACGAGCTCCCCGGGCCGCACGGGCGCGCCGTCCGTCAGGCCACTCCACGCAGCCAGCAGCCCCACCACCCGCTCCGGCGCCACGCCCGACTCACGAAGCTCCGCGAGCGCGAAGGCGCCCTCCCGCTTGGCGAGCCGCTTGCCGTCCTCTCCGAGCACGAGTGGCACGTGTGCGTACACGGGTGGCGGGAGGCCGAGCGCCCGATGGAGCGCCAGCTGCCTCGGCGTGGAGGCGAGGAGATCCTCCCCTCGCAGCACATGGGTGATGCCGGAGGCGGCGTCATCCACCACCACCGCCAGCTGGTAGCTCGCCACGCCGTCGTTGCGGCGCACGACGAAGTCCCCCACCTCCGCGGCCACGTCCTGGGAGAAGGGACCCGCGAGCGCGTCCGCGAAGGAGAGCTCCCCCGGCGCGGGCGCGAAGCGGAGCGCCGGAGGACGCGAGGACGTCCGCGCATGCACCTCCGCCTCGGAGAGCGGGCGGCAGGTGCCGGGGTAGCGGGGCCCCTCGTCCGAGGCGCCATGCGGGGCCGTCACCGCGCGCGCAATCTCCGCGCGCGAGCAGAAGCAGGGGTAGAGCTGTCCGGTGCGCGCGAGCGTCTCGAGCGCGGCCTCGTACACCTCGCGCCGCTCGGACTGCACCAGCGGCACGCCATCCCACGTGAGGCCCAGCCACTCGAGGTCCCGCTCGAGCAGGTCGACATAGGCGGGCCGGCAGCGCGCCGCATCCAGGTCCTCGATGCGCAGGAGGAACTCGCCCCCCAGCGCACGCGCCTGCAGCCAGCCGAGCAGGGCCGAGCGCGCATTGCCGAGGTGCAGCCGGCCAGTGGGGCTTGGAGCGAAGCGTCCGCGGACAGGAGGCATGAGACGGGGCTGTCTAGCAGCCCCTCACTGCCGGCGCAGCGGTGCGCGCTTCAGCGGCTGGCGCGCGCCCTCGTCCTTGCGCTCCGACGCGCCGGGGCCCTGCGTGGGCTGCGCCGGGCCGCTGCCCTCCTGGGGGTCGAACGCCTTCTCGGCCCAGGCGGGCGAGGCCAGCGCGGCCGTCGTCACCGGAGCGGGCAGCGTGACAGCCTCCCCGAGCGTGCCTCCCCGCGCGAGCTCGCTCGCGAGGGAGAGGAACTGCTGCCCCGCGGAAAGGAGGTCCTCGTCGAAGGTGGTGCGCGGGAGGCGGCGCAGCTCGCCGGAGGCGGCCTGGAAGACGAACGCCTCGAGCGACAGGGACGCACCGTCGCGGCGAAGCGTGCCGATGAGCAGGGCCTCGGCCCGTCGTGCTGCTGCGGACGCGCGAGCCGCCGCGAGCAGCTCCGTGTCCAGGCGGTTGCGCGCGAGCAGCGTGGCGATGCGCGCGTCCGGGCTCGTGCCCGCGGCCTCCGCCTGCACGCGAGCCTCCTTCGAAGCGGTCACCTCCACCGTGCCGCCCACCCACTCTCCCGAGGGGAGCCGCACGCGCCAAAGGTGCGTCCCGGGAGGGACGTCCTTCAACCGCAGGGGCGTGGCTCCGTACGCGACACCGTCCACCGCCACCGTCGCGCCTGGAGGCGTGGACTCGATGACCACGCGTCCGTGCGGTCCGCCGCGGACGGCCTGGCGCAGCCGCTCCACCTCGCGTGCGAAGAGCGGGCTCGTGAGGGTCAGCGGCAGCCGGCGTCCGGGGGCCAGCGCGAGCGCGCGCGTGAGGCTGGCCTCCGCCTCCGCGTCCCGGCCCGCGGCGTACTGCACCGCGGCGCGCAGCGTCCACGCATCCGCCACCTCGCTCACGTCCTCCATGTGCGCCGCCGCACCGGCGTAGTCCTCCAATGCGCGCGCGAGGGTGTCCGCGGCTGCGCGCACCTTGCGCTTCTCGCGCAGCGACTGCGCCTCCTGCACGGCGGACCTCGCGCGGACGAGCGTCGCCGCGGACGTCAGCGTGCTCTCCTGCGTCTCCGTGGCCGCAGACTCCCCCGCTCCGGCGCTCCGAAGCTCGGTGGCCAGCATGCCCGCGGCCTTGGCACCAGCCCCGGGCGGAACGTCCCCCGTGAGCGCGGCGAAGGGCACCACGGCCACCCGCGGGCCGTCCGCGAGAGCAGGGAGGGACACGAGGAGGGAGAGGGCGAGGAGGCGGTGCATGGGCGGACGCTAGCGAAGTGGCCGGCGCGCGGGAGGCCCCCTCGCCCCGTGACCCCAGAAAGTGCTCGCCAGCGGGCAGGGGCGCTGGAACATTGGGGTGCCTTCCCGCCCAGACTCCTCATGCGCTTCCTGCACTGCTCCGACGTCCACGTCACCGCCAACTACCGTGAGATTCCGCTGCGTCGGCTGGGGTGGCGGCGTGGCCTCGCGCTCTTCGAGCTGTCCCTCGGTGGGAGGAGCGCCGCCTACCAGGGGGCGGGGGACACGCTGGCCGCCATCGCCTCGGACGTGGAGCACCACCGCGCGGACCACCTCGTCGTGTCCGGGGACCTCACGGCGTACGCGCTCGACGAGGAGTTCCGGCGCGCACGCGAGAAGCTCGGCGCGCTGGCGGAGGACCCGCTCCGCTGCACCGTCATCCCAGGCAACCACGACGTCTACACCCCCAACGCGCACCGCAGCCGCCGCTTCGAGCGCTACTTCGGGCACCTCCTCGAGAGCGACCTCCCCGAGTACCGTCGCGAGGGGGCCTTCCCCTTCGTGCGCCTCCTCGGGGACGACAGCGCCGTGGTGGGGCTCCTGTCCGCGCGGGTCCCGCTGATGCCGGGCTTCTCCTTCGGCACCATCGGCAGGGCGCAGCTCTCGGGGCTCGAGGCGCTCGTGGCAGACGCGCGCCTGCGCCACCGCGCCGTGCTGGTGGTGGTGCACCACGCCCCGCTCACGCACCTGGCCCTGCCGGACAAGCGGCTGCACGGCCTGACCGACGCGCGCGAGCTCTTCCGCGTGGTGCGCGGCCCGCGCTTCGCGGTGCTGCACGGCCACATCCACCGGCGCTACCACCACCCGGCCACCTCCGAGCGCCCGCACCTCTTCGGCGCCGGCTCCTCCACCCAGGCGGGCCGCGAGGGCTACTGGCTCATCGAGACGCGTGACGGGCTGGTGCGCGGCGGCGAGATGTACCAGCCGGGCCTCGTCCCCACCGCCTGACGCCCCGTCACGCCTGCAGGCCCGTCGAGGCCCAGCGACGGGAGAAGCGAACACCCTTCCTCCCGTCCGTCACCACCCTCCACTCGGTGTTGGGCGAGAGGGGCAGGTGCAGCCGGAGGAAGCGCTCCAGGAGCTCCGCCGCCTTGAGGAGCGTCAGGCCGGGACCACGGAAGAGCACCTGCAGCTCGGCCTCCAGACGCGGGGACACGCGCACCGCGGCGCAGATGCGCACCCCGCCCACCTGGCGCTGGTAGGCCGCGGGGACGAGTGCCTCGTCCAGCGACTGACCGAGGCCCGTGGAGACCCAGTTGGTGGGCTGCAAGGCAAAGGGGAGCAGGGCCTGGCCGGCCTCCTCGAAGGTCGCGTGCTCGGACACCGCAAGCATGGCGGCTGCCTCCTTCGCGCGAGCGGACTCCCTCACTTCGCTCACGTGGCGAAGGACAATGAGCCGACCGGCCCGCGGCGCGCAAGGGCCCGCGGGGAGGCCCCTGGGGGCGCCCGAGATGGGGTGGCGCGAGGCGTCGACGGCCACGTTCTGGTTTCAGCCGAGTCTTCCGGCCAATGTGTGTGCCGCGCGGACGCAGTCTGCGATGCCCACTCCGTCATAGGCATTGCCCAGAAGCGAAATCCCACCCAGCTGCTGGCAGAGGGTGCGGGCCCGTGCGAGGTGGGCCCCGTGTCCCACGTCGTACTGGGGGATGCCTCGCGGCCAGCGGTGGATGCGGTGGAAGACGGGCTTTGCGGTGAGGTGCATCATCCGCGAGACCTCGCCGCTCGCGAGCGCGAGGAGCTCCGCGTCCGGCAGCGACACGAGCGAGGGCTGCCGCGCCCCACCCACCATCACCGTGAGGAGCGTCCGCCCGGGCTCCGCGCGCCACGGGAAGCTCTTGCTGGCCCAGATGCAGCCGAGGATGTCGCGCCGCTCGGACGCGGGCACGAGGAAGCCGAAGCCATCGAAGGGGGGCAGCTCCCCGGTCCGGTAGCCCAGGTGCACCACGGCCGCCGGAGCGTAGGGGATGGTGTCCAGCTCCAGCGCCAGCGTACTGGACAGCGGGAAGAGCACCTTCGACGCCTCGCGCGTGGGCGTGGCGACCACCACGTGCCGCGCCTCCAGAGGGCGCGAGCCCTCCACGCTCAGGCGCCAGGTGCCGTCCAGCCGCTCGAGCGCCGTCACCCGAGCGGACAGCCGGAGCGCATCCCCCACGTCCTGCGCGAGGGCACGCACCAGCGTCTCCAGTCCACCGTCGAAGGTGCATGCGAGGCCGGACGGAGAATCCTCCGAAGCGGGAGCACGCCGTTTGCCGCCCCGCGTGCGCACGAGGCCGAGCAGCAGGCTCCTGTGGTCGCGCTCGAACTCCCACAGGCGTGGGAAGGCGGAGCGCACGGAGAGACGCTCCATGTCCCCGGCGAACATGCCGGACTGGAAGGCGTCCACGAGGACCGCCGTGGCCTCGCTGCCGACGTGTCGGCGGCCGAAGGCGGCGACGGACTCGTCCTTCCCTTCCTGCCCCCTGCGGCTGAGCGGCTCGAGCAGCACGCGCAGCTTCCCGGGCACGGACAGCACGTCCGAGCGCAAGAGCGCCGGAGGCGAGCCGGGAACCTCGCGCAGCGCGCCGCGCGTGAAGATGTAACGGCGCTTCGAGGTGGGAGCGGCGGGGCGGATGCGGGAGGTGATGCCCAGCCGCGCGGCGAGCCTGCGCACGGTGGGCTCGCGGTCGAGGAAGCTGTTGGGGCCCCACTCGAGGAGATACCCCTCCTGCCACTCGCTGCGGATGACGCCGCCCGCACGGTCCGCCGCCTCGAGCAGCACCACCGGCTGACCGAGGGCCTTCAGCTCCGATGCGAGCGTGAGGCCGGAGATGCCGGCCCCGACGATGGCGATGGGGAGGGACACGGGAAGGGGCAGGCTTCCACCGGCACGCCTCGCGCGCAAGCGCCGCGAGCGGTGGTCTCCCGGGGCCGGGGCGTTTCGAGGCCGGTGGAGGCTGACAGACGTCCGCGCAGTGGGCAGAGTCGCGCGTGAGCAGAGAGAGGACGCAAGGTGGCTGCGATGGACGAGGAGAAGAAGGAGCGGCTGGAGAGCCTGAATGCACTCTTCGTCGAGGGCATCCCTCACAACGCGGCGCTGGGCCTGAAGCTGGTGGACGTCGGACCCGCGCCGGGTCAGGCCACCATGGTGCTGCCCTATGACGAAAAGCTGGTGGGCAACCCGGAGACGGGCGTGCTGCATGGTGGTGCCGTCACCACGCTGATGGACGCGGCGTGTGGAACCGCGGTGTTCCTGAGCCTCCCGAGCCTCATGCGCGTGGCCACGCTGGACCTGCGCATCGACTACCTGCACCCCGCGCGGCCCGGCCAGGCCCTGACGGCGGAGGCCGAGTGCTACAAGCTCACGCGCCAGGTCGCCTTCGTGCGCGCGCTCGCCCACCACGGAGACCCCTCAGACCCCGTGGCCCACGCCGCCGGCACGTTCATCCTCACCGCTGACGCACCGATGGAGGGCGCATGAGCCAGGAGACGCCGAGCGCCGCGGCCATCGCCTCCCTCATCCGTCGCGCGCGGCAGACCGGGGACACGCAGGCCCTCACCGAGGCCATTCCCTACGCGCGCTTCCTCGGGCTCTCCCTGGAGCGCGAGGGCTTCGCGCTGCGGACGCGGCTCAAGTACGCACCAGAGAACATCGGCAATCCGCTCATCCCCGCGCTGCACGGGGGGACCATCGGTGCGCTGCTCGAGTCCGCCGCGGTCTTCACGGTGGTGGCGGAGACGGAGACAGAGCGGGTTCCGAAGATTGTCACGCTCTCGGTGGACTTCCTCCGCTCCGGACGTCCGGTGGACACGTTCGCGGAGGCGAGCATCACCCGGCTCGGCCGCCGCGTGGCCAACGTCCGCGTGGAGGCATGGCAGGACGACCGCTCCAGGCCCATCGCCACGGCGCACGCGGTGTTCCTGCTGTAGCGAGAATCACCCCTTCCCCAGGGGTGCTGGAGGCTCAAGGGTACAGGAGCTCCTTGCGCCAGCCCTCGCCCTCGCGCGTGTACACCTCGCGCACGTGGAGGCGGCTCGTGCGCGCGAGCCAGAACTCGATGCGACGGGGCACCACGCGCAGACCGCTCCAGTGCGGTGGGCGCGGCACGTCCTGGCCGGCGTACCGTTGCTCCACGTCCCTCGCCCGCTCCTCGAGGAGCTCGCGCGAGGGGAGCACCTGGCTCTGGAGCGAGGCCCACGCGCCCACCTGCGAGCCGCGCGGCCGGCTGGTGAAGTAGGAGTCCGCCTCGGCGTCCGTCACGCGCTCCACGTCCCCCTCGATGCGCACCTGCCGCTCCAGGGGCTGCCAGTGGATGCAGAGCGCGGCCTTGGGATGCGCGAGGAGCTCCTGCCCCTTGCGGCTCTCGAGGTTCGTGTAGAAGACGAATCCCCGTGCGTCGAAGTCCTTCAGGAGGACGACGCGAAGCGAAGGCTGTCCGTCCGCGCCCACGCTCGCCAGCATCATGGCGTTGGGGTCCACGGGGATGGCGCGGCGTGCCTCCTCGTAGAGCGAAGCGAAACGGTTGAATGGCTCGTCGTAGGGTGTCATCACGGCGCCTGGGCAACCTAGCGCGGGAAGGGGAGACGCGCCGCATGAAGATTCTCTTCGTGGTCTCCGAGGTGCTCCCGTTCAGCAAGACGGGGGGCCTGGCGGACGTCGCGTCTGCCCTGCCGGCCGCGCTCGCGGGCCTCGGCCACGAGGTGAAGGTCGTCACGCCCGCCTACGCCTCCGTCCGCGCCGCGAAGCCCGAGCCGCTCGGCGTCCCGCTGTCGCTCTCGTTCCCCGCGGGGACCTTCCACAGCGAGCTCCTCTCCGTCTCTCACGGGCCCAACCACCAGGTGCTCTTCCTCGCGCAGGACGCGCTCTACGACCGCCCGGGCATCTACGGCGAGGGTCCCTGGCCCTACGCGGACAACGCCCTTCGCTACGCCTTCCTGTCGGTGGGCGCGCTCTCCGCGGCACAGGCGCTCGGCTTCGCCCCGGACATCGTCCACCTCAACGACTGGCAGACCGGCCTGGCCGCGCTGGCGCTCCTGCGTGGCTACGGGGACACGCCCCTGGGCCGTGCGCGCTCCGTCTTCACCCTCCACAACCTCGCGTACCAGGGCTGGTTCCCCAAGGAGCAGATGGACGTGCTCGGGCTGCCCTGGGAGCTGTTCACCCCGGACGGGCTCGAGTTCTACGACCAGCTGAACTTCCTCAAGGCAGGTGTCGTGTGGGCGGACGCGCTCACCACCGTCTCGCCCACCTATGCGCGCGACATCCAGACCCCCGAGGGCGGCGAGGGGCTGCACGGCCTCCTCCGCGAGCGCGCGGGCGCCCTGACGGGCATCCTCAACGGCATCGACACCACCACATGGAACCCCGCCACGGACGTGCACCTTCCCGCGCGCTTCCACGCGGGGGACCTCGCCGGCAAGGCGGAGTGCCGGCGCGCGCTGCTCTCCCGCTTCGGGCTGCCCGCGGAGGCGGAGGGGCCCCTCTTCGTGTGCATCAGCCGCATGGCCGCGCAGAAGGGGATGGACCTGGTGCTGGAGGTGATGCCCGGGCTGCTCTCGCGCTCGAACGCGCGCCTGGTGGTGCTCGGGAGCGGGGACCCCGAGCTCGAGACGGCCTTCCGCGTGCTGGCTTCGCGCTTCCCCGGGCAGGTGGGGCTGCAGCTCGGCTACGACGAGTCCCTGAGTCACCTCGTGGAGGCCGGCGGGGACTTCTTCCTGATGCCCAGCCGCTTCGAGCCGTGTGGCCTCAACCAGATGTATTCGCTCGCGTACGGTTGCGTGCCCGTGGTGCGCAGCGTGGGCGGGCTCTCGGACACGGTGGTGGACCTCTCGCAGCCGGACGGCACGGGCATCCGCTTCGACGCGTTCAGCGCGCCTGCCTTCGAGCGCGCGGTGGAGCGGGCGATGGCTCTCCACGCGGACTCCACGGCGCTGGAGGCCGTGCGCAGGCGCGGCATGGTCCGGGACTTCTCGTGGGGTCGGAGTGCCCGCGCCTACGAGGCGCTGTACCGGAGGCTCGTCGGGACGACGTGACGCGAGCGCCTAGCTGGCCTCGCCGGTCTCCGCGGGACGTTCCTCGCGCTCGGGCTCACGCGCCACGCCCTTGAGCTTCTGCACGCGAACGCGGTCCAGCCGCGCCCCTTCCTTCTGGTGCACGGTGAACTGCAGCCCGCTGTGCGCGAAGCGGTCCCCCACCTCGGGGATGCTGCCCGCGAGCGACGAGAGGAAGCCGCCCAGCGTCTCGTAGTCCCCCTCCGGCAGCACCACCTCGAAGGTCGTGGCGAAGCTCTCGAGGTCGATGCTTGCGTCCACGAGGTACGTGCCGTCGGCCATCCTCTCGACCAGGCGCTCCTCCACCTCGAACTCGTCACCGATGTCGCCGACGATCTCGCGGAGGATGTCCTCCAGGGTGACGATGCCCATGAAGCCGCCGTACTCGTCCACGACCATGGCCATGTGGATCTTCTGCAGCTGCATCTCGCGCAGGAGGTCCCCGATGGGCTTCATCCACGGCACGAAGTGCGCCGGCCGGACGACGTCCGCCACCACGATGAGCTCGGGGTGCTGGAGCAGGGGGATGAGGTCGCGCGCGTGGAGCACGCCCACGATGTGGTCGATGTCGTCACGGAAGACCGGGATGCGGCTGTGGTTCTCCTCGGCGAGGAGGCGGAGCATCTCCTCCGGCGTCTCCGTCAGCTCCAGCGCCACCACCTCCGTGCGGGGCACCATGAGGTCCCGCACCCGCTTGTCGGACAGCTCGAAGATGGAGCGGATGAGCTCGGGCGCGCCCTTGTCCACGTGGGCGCTGGCCGCCTGCGCCGCCAGGAGCTTCTCCAGCTCCTCGAGCGGCGGTGGTGGGGACTCGAAGCGAAGCCGGAGCTTGAAGGGCCGCGCCAGGAGGTTGAGCACGCCCAGGAGGACGCGCATCAACGGGTAGAGCGTGACGACCAGGAGCGACACCAGCCACGCGAGCCTCAGCGCCCACGCCTCCGCGTGGCTGCTCGCCAGGCCCCGCAGGAGCACGTCCAGCGCCGCCGCCATGAGCCCCACGAGCAGCGCGCCGGCCAGCGGAGTGACCAGGCTTCCGAGCGTATACCCCAGCTGCGAGAAGTGGAGCATCCGCGGCGGCACCAGGGCGCCGATGGCCGCGGCCAGGAACCCCGAGAGCACCATCCCGGTCCGGAGGGCGGCCGCCGTGGCCTCCCGCTCGAGCTTGTGGCGGAGCACCCGCCTCCCCGCGACCGGGTAGGTCTCCGCGAGCTCCTTGGCGCGCAGGTCGGAGATGGCGTACAGCGCGGACTCTGCGGCGGCAATCAGGGCCCTGAGGCCCAGGAGGCCCAGGCAGGCGAGCCACATGGCCCAGGTCGGCATAGACGCCCATTCATAGCGCGGCCGGGAAGGGAGCGCCAAAGGAAGCCGGCGAGGACTCGGGGGCCTGGCCGGGCTTCAGGAGGCGGAAGACACGCTCAGGTCTGCTCGTACTTCGGCAGCACGTGCCCCTCCACCTCGCACGCCTCGCGCCACTCGCGCACCGGGGGCAGGTCCCACACCGCGTCCGCCCACGCCTTCACCATGGGCCGCAGCTCGACGCCGTAGGTGACGAACCGGCTCACCACCGGGGCGAACATGGCGTCCGCGATGGAGAAGGCACCGAAAAGGAAGGGGCCCCCGGCGCCGAAGCGCGTGCGGCACTCCTCCACGAGCTCCTGGAGGCGCTGCACGTCCTCGTCCACGCCGGCTCCGCGGCCGCGGCCGGGCTTCCGGGCCCGCACGTTCATGGGCATGTTGTTGCGCAGCGCCTGGAAGCCCGCGTGCATCTCCGCGCTCACCGCGCGCGCCACCGCACGCGCCTCCACGTCCCGGGGCCAAAGCCCCGCCTCGGGGAAGCGCTCGGCCAGGTACTCGCAGATGGCGAGGCTGTCCCAGACGCGCACCTTCCCGTGGAGGAGCACGGGCACCCGCCCCGACGGGGAGTGCTGGAGGATTGCGGGACGCGTGGTCGCCTCTCCCAGGTGCACCACCTGCTCGCGGAAGGGCACGCGCAGGTGCTTGAGGGCGAGCCATGGCCGGAAGGACCAGGAGGAGTAGTTCTTCGTGCCGATGACGAGCGTGAGCTCGGAGGCGGAGGAGGTCATTCAAGGCTCCATAGTGCCGCCGGGTCCCCGGGTCCAGGGCCCGGCGCGCGTGGGGGCCTTCAGCGCCTCTGCGAGGGCGGCCAGGAAACGATTCCGGGGCCACGGCGTGGCGCCGAAGCGCGCGAGGTGCTCGGTCTCCTGCTGGCAGTCCACGAGGGTGAAGCCCCACGGGAGGAGCCGCTCCTCCACCAGCGC
>JAKEEX010000512.1 GCA_022616315.1 Myxococcaceae bacterium | reverse complement strand
GAGGAAGCGGCCCAGGGGCTTCTCGTCGAGCAACCGCGCTGCGGCGAGCACACCCAGCGCGATGGGAAGCTCAAAGGCCGCGCCCTCCTTCCGCAGGTCCGAACCGTAGCCTTTACGCGGCTTTCCGCGCCATCGCGCGCCGCGCCGCGCTCTTCTACGGCGTAGGTAGCACCTCCCGCGCGTCTCCGCGACGCCGCGCGCCTTCCGTGCCCGGCAGGGACGCGGCAGGGACGCGGGGGCAGGGGGCCACCCACCTCCGCCTCGTGCGGTCCGAGGGGGTGCGCCATGGCTAGGAGAGTTCCCGCCCGCCTGAAGCCCCCGGCGTCCCCCGAATGCCGCTACTGCCAGCTCCTCGGGAAGGCCTGTGACGGCCACCTCCTGAAGCACTTTCAGGCGGAGTACCACCGCGAGCGCCGCGCCCGCCTCGCCGCGGAGCGCCGCGTGGCCCAGCTCGAGGCCGAGCTCGCCGCGCTGAAGGGAGGCCGGTGATGCGCACGCACACCCTTCTGCGCGCCGCCGCTCTCGTCTGCCTCTTCCAGGCGGGACACCTCCTCGGGGGCGCTCTGGATGCCGCGCACGCCCTCGCGGGACTGCTCGTCGCCTTCCTCGCCGTCGGGTGCGTCGTCTTGGGCATCGCCCTCTGGCGCCGCGCCTCCGAGTGGGCCGGTGTGCACCAGCGCGTCCTGCGCTCAGCCCGTCGCCTCGAGGTTGTCCGGGGTGGAAACGGCGGTGCGCCATGACGCCCGCCCATGCACACGCCTCCGAGTCCGAGTCGGACGCGAGCACCCTCGTGCCGCTGTACCCGCTGGGCAGCCACGAGTCCCCGCCCAGCCTGCACTCCTCGTCCGTGCTGCCCAGGCCCGTGCGGTGGGCGGGACTGTGGAAGGCCCGCGCCCAGCACTGGCGCCACGGCTACTACGCCCTGCTGTCGGTGACGGAGGGCCAGTCCCGGCTGCGCCAGGAGGCGGAGGAGCAGTCGAAGTGGTGGGGCCGCCTCGCAGGCCAGTACGCGGACGAGAGGGACGAAGCCGAGGCCCTGGT
>JAKEEX010000511.1 GCA_022616315.1 Myxococcaceae bacterium | reverse complement strand
GCATGTCCCTCTTCGACGCAATCGCCGCGGGTGACGCGGGGTCCCTGGCAGCGCAGCTCTCCGCGGGCGCACTGGCCGACCTTCCAGACGCGGAGGGCCGCACGCCGCTCGCGCTCGCCGCCGAGTCCGGTGACGCCGAGCTCGTCCGCCTCCTCCTGGCGCACGACGCGGACCCGAAGCTCTCCGACGCGCTGGGCGAGACGCCGCTGCTCAAGGCGGCCGCCTGGGGCCACCGCGAGGCCTATGCCTTGCTCCTCCCCTTCGCCGCGGACGACGAACGGGACCTCGCCGAGCGCATACTGCGCATGGCCGGCGTGGAGGAGGTGCCCCATGTCCCCGACGGTGTGACGCCGGGCATGTGGCGCCGCGCGCTCGCCGAAGTGGGGGCCACCGTCAGCAGCCTCCTCGGCGACGACGGGCCGATGAGGCGCCTCGACCGTGCGCTCAATCGCGACCCATCAGGTCATCCACGGCCCTCGCCAGTTCCTCCAGGTACGCGTCGCCCTTCGGGTGGTGGGTGAGCGCCGCGAGGATGTAGCGCCGCCCGGGGCCCGTGACGACCGCCGAGTCGTGAAGCCAGTCCTCCCACGAGCCCCACTTGCGGATGAGCCGGACGTCCCGCCCTGACAGACCTTTCACGAACTTGATGTCGTCGTGCGGGATGTCGGGGGACTCGAAGATCTCCCGCATGGTCCTGGAGGCCGCGGGTGATTCGAGCTTCCCCTGCTCCAGGAGGAGGAAGTAGCGGAGCAGCTGGCGGATGGTCGCTCCGTGGGAGTTGTCACCGAGCGGGTCTCCGTACCGCTCGCCGCTCTCGCCGTAGTGCTTGCCGACCCAGAGACCCCCTCCGTGGTCCTTGTCGTAGAAGCCGTACGCATCGAGCACCGACTGGATTTGCTTCAGGCCCAGCTCGCGGGAGAAGCGGGTGGCCATCTCGTTGCTCGAGGCCTTGGCCATCAGGCCCAGCTCCTTGCGCGTCTTCGCATCCAGCTGCGTGGCGGCCTCGGGGTGCAGATGGAAGTAGGCCAGGAGGATTCCGACCTTGGGCACGCTGGCCGCGTACTCGATGCGGTCGGGATGGAGCATCGCGAGCCGGAGGTGCTCGAGGTCCAGCACCCCCACGGCCGTCTGCTCCGGCGTCATGCCGTACCTGGCGCGGAGGGACGCGTCGATGGCCTCGAGCTCCGTCTGCAGCGCGGCGGTCACCGCTGTGTCGTAGCCGAGCGTGAAGCTCTGGAGCGTGGGCACGGTGCGCGGAGCCACCGACGCACAGGCGCTCAGCCCCATGCCCAGGACGCACATGAGGTGCGCGACTGGCCTGTTCCTTCGTGTCATCACCCCTCCTCTGCGAGGACGTTCATACTCGTGCGCGCTCGCGGTGGCTGTCCAGCGGTCCATCCGCTGCAGCCGCGCGAGTGGCCGCCGCACCCGGGAGCGCGGTCGTTGCATGGAGGTCCTCCCTCGTCGGACAGACGGCGAGCTGGCGGTGCCAAGGCTCGCCTGCTGCCACTGCCGTTCCTGTTGCCCGCCCTCGCCGGGGCAAACGGGCCCTGGCCCCTGGTGCGCGCGGGCGCCTCCTCCGCGCGCAGGACGGACAGGGCAGCTCTTCGATGCCGTGGGCCGGGTGAGCGTGTTCGTCCTGCGCGTCGATGGCGCATGCTTGGGGTTGCTTCAGCGCCTCGAGGTGCCCGGGAAGAGGTCCGCTGACGCACACCACCCACGAGCGAAGACCTTCACAGTGGGGCCCCCGATGCACAGGCCGCCGCCCCTGGCCCCGGCCCGGTGGCCGCCGCGGCCAAGCTGGGGGACTGACGCACAATTGAAACCTGGCAGCGCGAGATGCTCCCAGCTCGCGCATGGGAGAGGTGCGTCAGGGGGCCAAGCTGCTGTTTTGAGGAGGACCCACCCTGGCCACGTCAGGCGAGCGGAGTGGGCCCCCTGGCGAGACAAGGACTCGGGCGCGCGCGCCCAACTGGGCCTCCATCCTTCTCATTCTCAAGACCTCCTAACGGATTGACGCACATGGCACCGGCGTGTGAGATCCCGCTGCTGAGCTAACGAATCGCAGCGTGAATGGAGTCGAAGCGCCGATGACAGATGACCTGAAGGACCGCGTCCTCGAAATCGTAGCGATCACTAAGTTCGAGTTTCGCAGATTTCGCGACGGTCATGCCGCGGCCTGCGCCGCTTGAAGCAGAGGGGCGAGGAGATTTTCGCGCATGCGCCCTGGAGGCAGGTGCGCGCAAACCTCCTCGCGGAG
>JAKEEX010000510.1 GCA_022616315.1 Myxococcaceae bacterium | reverse complement strand
GGACACAGCGTCCTCACGACGCGTGAGCCCTCGGACGGGCCCATCGGGACGCTCCTGCGTCAGGCCCTGACGGGGCGCCTCGTGCTCCCGCAGGGACGGGGGCCCCTCACGCAGGACACCCTGGCGCTGCTCTTCGCCGCGGACCGCGCGGACCATCTGGCCTCCCAGGTGACGCCGGCCCTCGAGGCCGGGTCCGTCGTGCTCTGCGACCGCTACGTCCTCTCCTCGCTCGCCTACCAGGGGAAGGACCTGCCCATGGCGTGGGTGGCGGACATCAACCTCCGGGCGCGCGCCCCGGACCTGACACTGTTCATCGAGGTGGACGTGGCCACCGCTTCACGGCGCCGGGCGGTGCGCGGAGGGCCAGAGGAGCTGTTCGAAGCGGAGGAGGCCCAGCGCAAGATTGCGCGGAGGTACCGGGACGCGGTGGAGTTCCGGGGAGGCAGGGAGCGCATCGTCCGGGTGGACGGCACGCAGCCGGTGGAGGCCGTCACCGCGGAGGCGCTGAGGGCCATCGAGGGAGTGCTGAAGCGGAGGCGGTGATGGAGCGCAGCGGCGCGGCGGCCGTGGTCATCGGGAGCGAGGTCCTCACGGCGAAGGTGCAGGACCAGAACGGACCCCGGCTCATCCGCCGCCTGCGCGACCGTGGAATCCCCCTTCGCTCGCTCGAGATCGTCCCCGACGACGTGGACCTCATCGTGGACGCGGTGATGCGGGCACGGGCCCGCGCACGGTATGTCTTCACGAGCGGCGGCATCGGGCCCACCCATGATGACCTGACGGTGCGCGCGGTGGCGCTCGCGCTCGGACGGCCCGTGGTGCGGCTCGCGCAGATGGAGCGGCTCCTCGAGGAGCACCACCCGGACGGACTGTCCGAGGTGACCCTCCGCCTCGCGGAGGCGCCCGAGGGCACCACGCTGCTCTCGCAGGAGGGCTTCTGGTTCCCGGTGATGCGCGTGGACGACGGGCTGTTCCTCCTCCCGGGCGTGCCCCAGATGTTCCGCACGCAGCTGGAGACGGCGCTGCGCGAGCTCCCGGGCGCGCCGGTGTACCTGCGCGCGCTCTACCTCACGCTCCGGGAGACCGAGTTCGCGGCCGCGCTCGACAAGGTGGCGCTCGCGCTGCCCGAGGTGGGCATCGGCAGCTACCCGGTCTTCGATCCCGAGCTGGACTACCGCGTGAAGGTGACCTTCGAGGGCAACGAGGAGGCGCCGGTGGTGGAGGCCGTGGCGCGGCTCCGGGCCATCATTCCCGCAGGGGCCGTGGTCCGCGAGGAGTGAGCCTCTGGCCCGGGTCAGAGCGCCACGCCCACCTTCTGTCTCAGCCGGAAGAACTCGTCCGACAGGGCGAACGCGAGCATCTCCTGGAGGTCCTCCCGCTCGCGCAGGGCCTTGTGGAGCTGCTCGGGCCCCTCGATGCGCGAGGCGTTCGTCCCGGGGTCGTCGCGCAGCACGGTCGTGAGCCCCACCTGGACATCCCCGCACATGAGCAGTCCCGCGCGGTCCGCCGAGCGGGAGAGGCCCCCGAGGAAGGCCTCCACGGAGCTCGTCTCCATCCGTGCCGCCTCGGCTGCGGGGGCCTCGAGCGCCTTGAGGGACTTGCGTGAAGCCGCGCGCCGCAGCTGCTTCGTCAGCTCTTCGTTCTTCCGCCCGAGCCCCGCGAAGTCCGGGTGGTGGATCCGCACCGCCGCACCCAG
>JAKEEX010000509.1 GCA_022616315.1 Myxococcaceae bacterium | reverse complement strand
CCGGGGATACCGTGGCTGCGGGCTCACGCCTCGCGAGGCAGGTGGTGCGCGCTCTCGAAGGGGCCGTCTACCCGCTCGAGCGGGAGGCGCTGCTGTGGGTGGCGCGGGAGAACGATTCACCTCGCGAGATGATGACAGCGCTCGCGCGGCTCCCCCCGGGGCCGTTCACCTCCGTCGAGCAGGTGTTGGCGCTGATGGAGGAGCCGGCACCCGGGGCGCCGGCGGACTCGTGAGCCGCTCGAGCCCGCGTGCGAACGCGACCAGGTCCCGCACCCTCTCCAGCGAGTACATCCTCGTGGCCGCGGAGCCTTCCTCCTGGACCACTCCCAGGGACTCTCCGGGTCGCGGCAGCTCGTGCCCCTCCACCCACTGCTCCACGTGGCCCAGTCTGCCTCCAGGCCGCACGACGACGAGCCGCGTGGGACAGCTGCCGCGGTAGCACCGCTCCACCTCGAGCTCCACCTCCGTGCGCAGGAGTCCGCTCGCCCCGGTGCTGACGAGCGTCTGCACGCGCACGACACGCCCCGTCGCCACGAGCGACGCCTGGGCCACGTCCGGCACCTCGCGCTCGGGCGTCGAAGCGAGCGCCCCCGGGCCCGCGAGGACGACGAGGAGCGCCGCCTCCCGACGCCGCCGGAGCGCCAGCGCAGTCATCAGCAACATGACGACGACCGCGAACAGCCCCCCGCTCCCGCCCCCGGTGCTGCATCCCCCAGCCGTCGTCCCTCCACCTCCCTCCAGCTCGGCGGAGCCCCCATACAGCGCCTCCAACCCCGCATGGTCATCCGCCGAGAAGGCGCGCTTGGCCGTCTCCCCCCGCAGCGCCGTCGGGAACATCACCGACCCGGGGACCGCCGGGTTGTGCGCGAGCCCGATGGCGTGTCCCAGCTCGTGGGTGAGCGTGTTCTGCACGTCGTCCCACGGGCTGTTCGAGGGCGCTCCTTCGGGTGGCAGCACACGGAAGCTCCGGTGCTGCGCATTCAGCGCAATGTCCGCATCGAGGATGCGGTGCGTGCGGATGTCCACGGTGAGCACCGTGACGGCGATGGCCGAGGCGTCGTACTCCCAGGGGTCGAGCGCCACGATGGTGTTCTGGTTGGGCGCATCGCGCCGGAGGTCGTAGCCCACGCCGCCGTGCTCTCCCTGCACCACCTCCAGCTGGAGCCCGACGCCCGCATCCCGATAGGTCGCCAGCGCGTCCTGGAGCGCGGAGAGGGCATCGGCGGCGTCGAGCTGCACGTCGAAGGCAGGGTCCACGACGAATCGGACCCGTGCGTCCCACCGCACCGGCTCCCCGGTCGAGTCGCGGCGCAGCTCGTAGCCCACGACGGGTGGAGCCATGAGCGCGACCAGCAGCGGAAGGAGCCCGCGCAGCAGCCCGCCATTGGCCCGTGTGTGTGCCATGCGCCCGACACGGGGAGCAACGCAGATGCCGCCCGGAGCTGCGACCCGGGACAGGCACCACCGCGTCGCAAAGGACACGCGGGGGCGTCCACCGGACCAGCGCTCCCGAGCGCCGTGCCCACCGCAGGGAATCCCCGCGCCTCCACAGGGCGCCGAGCCACCTCAAGGTGACGCGGTGACCGGAGGGAAGGGGAAAAGAAAACGCCCGCCTCCACAGGGAAGCGGGCGCCTTCGAGTGACCCTGCCGGGATTCGAACCCGAGTTTGTGCCGTGAGAGGGCACCGTCCTAACCGCTAGACGACAGGGCCAAAGTCTTCGTTTATTGCGCCGGTTGACTACTTCCCTGATGTCAGGATGTCAACCGGATTTCCAAGCTGGGGAACTAGGATTCGAACCTAGATAAGCAGAGTCAGAGTCTGCTGTCCTGCCGTTAGACGATTCCCCAAGGTGCTTCTGAAAGACCGCCAAACCGCGGGCGCGTCCTACTTGTTCCCCCGCTTTTTGTCCACTGCATTTGCCGCGGGCGCCTTCTTCGCATCCGCAGGAACGATGTAGATGCGGACCTCCCGGAGCGCCGCCTTGTCCTCGTACACGTTGAGGCCGTCCACACCCTTGCCAGGCGGGAAGGCGATGTGGACCGCCCTCACGGCCTGCTGGTTGACGATGGTCTTCCGCGGGTAGGACGCCGGGGGATAGACCGTCCGGTAGTACGTCAGCGTGTCCTCGAAGTCCTTCGGGATGCGGTAGCGGTTCTCGCCCACCTTCCGTGCCCCATCCGGGAGCTGCACGCCGGCCACCACCTCCGCGCCCGCGACGGCCGCCCACCCGCACGCTCCCAGGACGAGCAGGCGACGGAGGGAGCGCGCACCACACCGCAGGGTTCCAGGATGCTTCCGCATGGCCGGGGAGAATACGGGCTGGGGCGGATCACGTCCACGCCCACCATGCGGAGGCACACACAGCCAGATCCTCGCGGGGCAGGCAGGCACGGGCTGTTGGTGGGCGCCCGGTGGGCTAGAGTTCGCCGCGTACCCAGCCTCGCTTCCGGGGTCCTCATGGCGTTTCGCACATCGTTGCTCCTCCTCGTCCTCGCGGCGCTCCCTGCCTCCGCGACCTCCATGATGCGGATGGACGTCCCGGCGTTGACGCGGGCCTCGGACGTCGTGGTGCGTGGCACCGTGGTCCGCAAGGCGAGCCGCTGGACCCAGAGCCGGCGGCGTATCGTCACGGAGGTGGACATCTCCGTCGCGGAAGCATTCAAGGGAAGCGCGCAGGGCGGCACGGTCCGCGTGGTGCAGCCGGGCGGGGAAGTGGGCGACATCGGCCAGCGCATGGAGGGGCTCGCGTCCTTCACGGAGGGCGAGGAGGTGGTGGTGTTCCTCGAGCGGCGCGGCGGCGATGCCTTCGCAGTCTCCGGACTCGCCCAGGGCAAGTACCGCGTCGAGCGCTCGCCGGATGGACGCACGGCACGAGCGGTGCCTGAAAAAGCAGGCCATGCCGAGCTGGTGGATCCGGTCACGCAGCAGCGTGTGAGCCAGGCAACGCAACCGGTCCCACTCGAGCAACTACGTCAGCAGGTACGCGAGAGCGCGGGACCTGCGGTCAAGGGCGCACCCGTCCCGGGGAAGACGCCATGAGCGGCCTCCTCGCAGGACTCCTGACGCTCGCCGCGGGTCAGTTCGTGTTTCCCGGACCCGGCTACAACCGGACGCTGGTGGACAACCGCGACCGGGATTCGGTCTGCCTCTACTGGGGGATGGAGAGCATCACCTACCACCAGGCGGGCGGAACCGGAGTCACCGCGGAGCAGCTCCAAGCCGTGCGCCGCTCGTGGCAGACATGGAACGACGAGTTCGCCCGCTGTGGAAACCTCGCGCTGCAGGAGGGCAGCCCCACCACGGACCGCCGCGTCGGCTACGACCCTGACGCCACCGACAACCTCAACGTCGTCCTCTTCCGGACGCGGGACTGCGATGACGCGGGCGTGGTGCCGGGAAACAGCGACCCCAATGACCGCGGCAGCATCTACGACTGCTGGGACTACGGGGACACCGTCATCGCCCTCACCACGAACACCTACCGACCGAGCAGCGGGTTCGTCCTCGACTCCGACATCGAGATGAACGCGGCAGGATTCGAGTTCAGGGTCTGTCCCGCCACGGGCTGCTCCTGCCCCATCGGCTCGGGAAACTGCAACATCGCCGACGTGGAAAACACCATGACCCACGAGGTGGGCCACGTCGTGGGGCTCGACCACGTCTTCGACAATCAGGACTCCACGATGGCGGCATCCGCCGAGCCTGGCGAAACATTGAAGCGCTCGCTCGACCTGCCCTCCCGGCAGTTCGTCTGCGACGTCTATCCGCAGGGGCGCCCGTCCCAGGCATGCCGGGTCACCCCCGTGAAGCAGGAGCTCGGAACAATCGCTCCGGGCTGCAGCGCGGGCACGGGTGCTCCGGGGCTCGTCGCTCTCGCCGCGCTCGTACGGCTCCTGGGGCGCCGTCGTCGCTCTTGAGTCGCCCCTGGGCCGGATGCCCTTGTGCGGTCCGGAAGCTGCGTTAGTCCTTCCGGCATGATCTCGATCGACGCGAAGCCCGACGCGCAGTCCGCCGACATGACGCTCCCCGGTGGCTGTGCTGTCTGCGGTGGGGACTTGGTCGTGCGCGTGGCGCCAGGGAGCTCCCGGGGCTACTGCGGCACCTGCCGCTCGCTCACCCGCCCGGCCGTGAGGGTCGTCAAGGGACAGCTCCAGGTCGCGCATCCCATGGTCGGCTCCGCCTAGGGCCGGCGGAGGGACTGCCCTCGCCGCGTGCCGTGCCCATCCTCGGTGGGACGGCACCCGGGCGCCGGGATGGAGTCAGCATGGAAGCGCAGGTCGCGGCATGGGTTGCGTCGTTTCCGTACCCGGCCGTCTTCCTCCTCCTCGTGGCGTGTGGAATGGGCGCACCCCTCTCCGAGGACCTCATCCTCGTGACGGGGGGGCTCGTGGCCGCGCGGGGACATGCGCTCCTCGCGGGCATGGCGCTCGCGGGTTGGATCGGGACGGTCTGCGGTGACCTCCTCCTGTTCAGGATGGGAAGGGCCGTGGGTGCCGGCCTGCTCGCGCGCCCCCGCCTCCAGCGCATCCTCACGCCGGAGCGCGTCCTGCGCGTGCAGACGCAGCTCGCGCGTCGAGGTGCCGTCACCGTCTTCGCCGTCCGCTTCCTCCCCGGGCTGCGTGTCCCCACCTACCTGCTCGCCGGCGCCAGCCGCTTCCCGCTGCGACGCTTCGTCCTGGCGGATGCCCTGGGCGCGCTCGTCACGGCACCGCTCCTCACGTACCTGGGCTTCCGGTTCGGACGTGACGTGCTCGGTCCGGTGCGCGGTGGCCTGCGCTGGGTGCTCGGAGCCGCGGTGGTGACGGCGCTCCTGCTCCTTGCGTGGAGGGGCATCCGCCACTGGCGGCGGCTCGCGACCTGACACACAAGACGCACCTGGTGCGCGGAGCAGCCACACGCTTGCCACGTGTGGGCACCACGGTTCCCACCCACGGGAACGCGCGGTGAAGTCGTACGGAACGGACCTCCCACTCCGCACACCTGACGTGGGCTCGCGGACAGCGCCACCGCCCTCCGGTGGGAGAACCGTGCAGGGTGCAAAGGGGAATGCGGTGGCGTGGCGCTTGCTCCAGGGGGCGAGGCGATGAGCCGCTGGAGCTACTACACCTCCGTCGCCCGCCTGACCCCGCGGGCGCTCGCGAGCGCCCCCGTGCATCGGCTCCAGGGACTGGCACGTCAGGCCCTCTACCGCCGCCGCGCGCCGCTGGACGCCGAGTCGCTGCGGGCCTCGCTCGGACTTCGGGACGCCTCGGAGCTTCCCGCGCGCATGCTGGAGTCCCGGAGCACCCGCGCCTGGTGCGAGGTGTCCCGGCGCCCCTCGGTGCTGCGCGCACTGGAGGCTCTTCCCGGGGGACGCGAGAGAGCCGTCACCCGTGCGGAGAGGGTGGAGGCCAGGCACTTCGACCTCTTCGGGACGGTCCTCGAGCTCGCGCCGGGACAGCCCGTGCCCTGGAGCCTGGATCCGGTCAGCGGCCACGTCTGGCCGGACGCGGAGGGGCCGCGGCTGCGCACCTTCGTCCCGGGCGCCGACATCAAGTATCCGTGGGTGCTCGGCCGCGCGGACTGGGCGGTGGCGCTCGCGCAGGGAGCCTGGGCCGCGCGCTCGGAGGAGCAGCGGAACCGCTTCGCGGCAGACTTCACCTCCCTGGCGAGGGACTTCCTCACGCGCAACCCGGTGGGGCGCGGCGTGCACTGGAGCTCCACCATGGAGGTGGCGCTGCGCGCGGCCAACCTGGCGCAGGCGCTCGTCATGCTCGCGGACACTCCCGCGGTGCGTGCTCCCGCCTTCCTCGCCGAGCTGCTCTGCGCTCTGGGCGAGCACGCGGCGTGGGTGGAGGCTCACCTCGAGGACGGGGGCGCCGTCCCCAACAACCACCTCGTCGCGGACTTCGTGGGGCTCCTCGTGGTGGGCTCGCTCTTTCCCGCGCTCCCGGGGGCGGCCCGGTGGCGTACACGCGCAGCGGAAGGGCTGGCGCGGGCGCTGCTCGCGCAGGTTCATCCGGACGGACTCTCCTTCGAGGGCAGCGTCGCGTACCACCGCCTCGCGCTCGAGCTCTTCACGCTCGCGTGGTTGGTGGCGGCCGGCACGGGCTCTCCGCTCACGACGCAAGCAGGGACGCGCCTGCGCTCGATGTTCGGTGCGGCCGCGGCCATCACCTCGGAGCGCGGGCTCGCGCCGCAGGTGGGGGACAACGACTCGGGAAGGGCCTGGCCTCTGGAGGACCGCGCGAGCCTGGACTTCTCGTACCTCGCGCCGCTCGGAGCCGCGCTGTTCGGGGACACGCGGCTCAAGGAGAAGGACTCGGTCTTCCCCGTGGAGGCGGCGTGGCTGCTCGGCGCCGAGGGGATGGAGCGCTTCCAGGCGCTGACCCCGGAGGCGAGGCCCCGGAGCGTCTCCTTCGACGCGGGTGGGCTCCACGTGCTGCGGGGGGGCGGTGCCTTCGTCGCCGTGAGCGCGGGGCCGCAGGGGCAGCGGGGCGTGGGAGGCCACAGCCACCACGACAAGCTCTCCTTCGAGCTGCACCTCGGGGGCGTCCCGGTGCTCGTGGACTGCGGCACCGGCACCTACACGCGCGACCCGGGCTTGCGAAACCGGCTGCGCGGGACCGCCATGCACAACACCCCCGTGGTGGACTCGGCGGAGCTGTGGCCGCTGGACCCCGCGCGCCTCTTCGCGCTGCCGGACGCCACGCACGCGCGCGTGGACGTGTTCGTGACGGGCGAGGCGCTCGACCGGCTCGTGGCCCACCACGAGGGCTACCGCCGCCTCTCCGCACCCGTGTCCGTGGTGCGGATGCTCCTGCTCGACAAGCGTGAGCGCGCACTCTGCGTGGTGGACGCACTCGAGGGCAGGGGGGTTCACACCGTGGACCTCCGGCTCCACCTTCCCGACGCCGAAGCGCGGCTCCGCGCTCCGGAGGAGGAGGAGCTGGCCCGGGCGCTCCGGGTCCCCGAGGCGCCGCGCACCTTCGGGCCCGTGGCGGTGGAGCTCGGGCCAGCAGGGGCGCCGCGGGCGCTGGTCCTGCCGGAGGCGGGAGTGGTCCCGAGGCTCGAGCCGTCGCAGCTCTCGCCGGACTACGGCCGGCTGAAGGACGTCGTGAGGATTGCGTGGCGCATGCGGGTCCAGGCGCCGGCGCGGGTGGGGTGGGTGGTGCTCTTTCTGTGAGCAACCGAGGGGTCTTTCCAGATCCCCGGGGCGGTGTGGGTGAGGTGGAGGGGGACGACGATGCGCGTAATGGTGAGTCCGCTCCTGGAGAGGATTCGTGCCCGGGAGGCGAAGGTCGGTGTGGTGGGGATGGGCTACGTCGGGCTCCCGCTCGGAATGGCCTTCGCCGAGGCGGGCTTTCCAGTGATGGGCCTGGACGTGGACGAGCGCAAGGTCCGCAGCGTCGAGAAGGGCGAGAGCTACATCAAGCACATCCGCTCCGAGCCACTGAAGGCGCTCGCCCAGAGCGGCCGCCTGAAGGCCTCGACGGACTTCAGCCGCGTGAAGGAGCTGGACTGCGTCATCATCTGCGTGCCCACCCCGCTCACGCAGGCGCGTGAGCCGGACATGAGCTTCATCATCCGCACCGGTGAGGCGCTCGCACCGTACGTGCGCAGGGACCAGCTCTTCGTGCTCGAGTCCACCACCTACCCTGGCACCACCGACGAGGTGCTCCGGCCCCTGCTCGAGAAGGGCGGCCTCAAGGCCGGCGTGGACTTCCACCTCGCCTTCAGTCCCGAGCGCGAGGACCCGGGCAACAAGTGCTTCAACACCACGACCATTCCGAAGATCGTCGGCGGCTACACCCCGGCGTGCCTCGAGGTGGCGCAGGCCCTCTACTCGAGCGCGCTCAAGGAGACGGTGGCGGTCTCCTCCACCCGGGTGGCCGAGCTGACCAAGCTCCTGGAGAACATCTTCCGGTGCGTCAACATCGCGCTGGTCAACGAGCTCAAGATGCTCTGCGACCGGATGAACCTGGACGTCTGGGAGGTCATCGACGCGGCCAACACCAAGCCGTTCGGCTTCATGGCCTTCTACCCGGGCCCCGGCCTCGGTGGGCACTGCATCCCCATCGATCCGTTCTACCTGACGTGGAAGGCGCGGGAGTTCGAGTTCCACACCCGGTTCATCGAGCTGGCCGGTGAGGTGAACACCCAGATGCCCTACTACGTGGTGCAGCGCACCATGGAGGCGCTCAACACGCAGAAGAAGACGCTCAACGGCGCCCGCGTGCTCGCGCTCGGCGCGGCGTACAAGAAGGACATCGACGACATGCGCGAGAGCCCGAGCCTGCGCGTCATCTCCCTGCTCAAGGAGAAGGGCGCCCTGGTGGAGTACCACGATCCGTACGTGCCCTCGCTCGAGGCCGACCACGGCTTCGCCCACAGCATGAAGTCCGTCCCCTGCACGCCGGAGAGCGTCGCGAGGTACGACGCGGTGGTCATCCTGACCGACCACAGCAGCCTCGACTACCAGGCCATCGTGGACGCGGCGAAGCTCGTCGTGGACACGCGCAACGTCACGCGGAGCCTCGCGCGTGGCCGGGAGAAGATCATGAAGGCGTGAGGCCTCGAGGCAGGCCAGACGACTTCGACAGGACTCCGCCAGGTCCGTCCGGGCGCCGTGGGGGCGGCGAACCGGGGAACGTCGACCGGTGGAGGGCCTCGCCGCAGCGCCGCACTCCGTGTGCGGACGGCCTCATGGCGAGCCGGTACCCTTGGGGGAGGGTGCCGTGCTTCCGGAGCCGGACGCAACCTGCAGTACCGGGGGCGGTGAAGCAGGAGGCCATGCAGTCCGGGAGGGGGCCGGCGTATTCTCGACGCCGTGCCCCCTCTTTCTATCCCCCTCCTGCTGTCCGTCCTCCTCGCAGGCACCCCGGCCCAGGACCCGCGCCTGAAGCTGGCGGAGGCCATGGAGGCCGAGCTCACCCGCAACCAGGCGAAGCTCCGTCTCGAGGGCCACGAGGCCCCGTACTTCATCAGCTACCAGGTGAAGGACTACGACTCGCGGGTCATCGCCGCGCGCTACGGCGCCCTCTTCGAGCGGGGCAGCTCGCGCGACCGCCGCCTGTTCGTGGACGTCCGCGTGGGCAGCTACGAGTTCGACAACTCGCGCAACGAGGAGCTGGACTTCAGCTTCTCCACCAAGGGCCAGTCCTACGTGCCGCGCAAGGACGCGCCCGTGGACGACGACCCGCTCGCCCTCAGGACGGCGCTCTGGCTCGTCACGGACGAGAAGTACAAGGCGGCCCTCTTCGACTACCTGAAGAAGCGCGGCGAGGGCGTCTACGAGGTGGAGGACCCGCAGCGCCCGCCGTCGTTCACACGCGAGGAGCCGAGCCGCCACGTCCAGCCACCGCAGCCCTTCCCGTTCGGGCAGTCACGCTGGGAGCGCCTGGCGCGACAGCTGTCCTCGCGCTTCAACCGCCACAAGGAGCTGTTCGACTCGGAGGTGCGCGTCACCGCGGACAAGGTGGTGCGCACCTTCGTGTCCACGGAGGGGGCCCGGCTCGTCACCGAGGAGACGCTCTACGCGGTGCACCTCTCCGCGGTAACCCGCGCCGCGGACGGGCAGCTCCTCGACTCCTCGCGCGACCTCTACGCACCCACCGAGGCCGGACTGCCCGACGAGGCGCGCCTCATCGAGGCGCAGGAGGCGGTGGTGCGAGAGCTGCTCGCCCTGCGCGCGGCCCCCGCCATCGACCCCTACACCGGCCCTGCCATCCTCGCGCCCGAGGCGGCGGGGGTCCTCTTCCACGAGGCGGTGGGGCACCGGCTGGAGGGGGAGCGCCAGGGCGGAGAAGGGGAGGGCAAGACGTTCCGAGGCCAGGTGGGCCGTCGGGTCCTGCCGGACTTCCTCTCCATCGTGGATG
>JAKEEX010000508.1 GCA_022616315.1 Myxococcaceae bacterium | reverse complement strand
GCGCGCGGACGAAGGAGATGGGGAGGTGATGCTCGGAGGCCTCCGCGGGCTCCGAGGCCGTCACGCCGGCCCGGGCCTGCGCCGGGAGTACAAGGAGGCACAGCGCCAGCAGTGTGGACAGAGACGCGGGCTTCACGTGCTTCAACGGCCTCCCTTTGAGCCCCAACCTATACCGCGCGCAGTCGGGTGACGGTAGTGCCGAGTTCTACCCCCGCCAGGAGAGCGGGCGAGCATGCGGAATTTTCGCGCGCTGCTGTTCTCGCGAGTCCGGTGTCCGGGCGGCGGCGCGTCAGAGCGCCCAGGTGCGCTCGGTGAGCACGGCGTCGCGGGCGTCGTGGTAGCGCACCGTCACCTCGCGTCTCCCCGGTTCGAGCTCGAGCACCGCGTAGTTGTTGATGCCGCTGGACCAGTCGAACTGCGGCGGGGCCGGGTAGCTGGGCGAGGGGTTGGAGACGTTGGCGCCGGGGCCCACCAGCACCTCGTGGAGGCGCGCGCCCGGGCCCGTGCGTGACACGCGGCCCATGCTCGCGAGGTGGAAGTCCCCGGCGACGAAGAGCACGCCCGGGATGCCGGACGATTCGATGTACGAGAGCAGCTCGGTGCGCTGCGCCGCGAAGCCCTCCCAGCGGTCCGCCGCCGTGCTCTGGAAGAAGGCGCCGGGGAACTCGCTGATGGGCACCGAGTTGAGGACGAGCTTGAAGACGGCGGGGCTGTTCCTGAGCCCGCTCTTCAGCCAGTCCATCTGCTTGCGGCCGAGGTACTCGGCCCCGGCGGTGAGGCGCGTGGAGGGACGGCGCTCGCCGCGGCAGTCGAGGAGGAAGAACTCCGCGGTGCGCCCCCAGCGCACGCTCCGCCACAGACGCTCCGGCGTCCCTGCGAGTCTGCGCATGGGCACGTGCTCGAAGAAGGCGTTGCCCGCGGTGGTGAAGCGGCCGGGGTCGAGCGTCTCCCTGTCCCAGTCGTTCGTGAACTCGTGGTCGTCCCACGTCGCGAGCAGGCTGTGCGCCGAACGCACCGCCCTCTGTCCCGGCTCCGCGAGCGTGCGCATCCACGACGCGCGGAACTCGTCCGGAGTCAGAGCGCCGTCGTTGTAGCAGGCGTCCCCGAGCCACAGGAGCACGTCCAGCTCGCTGCGCGCGGCGGCGCGCTCGAGCGTCGTCATGGGAAAACCGAAGTGTGTGCAGCTGGTGGCGCCCACGCGGAGCGGTTCGAGCGCATCCGGGGCGAGCGCCGTGCGGAACTGGCCCACAGGGCTCTCCTGCGTGCCGCCGTCCTCCACGAATGCGTAGGTGTAGCGCGTGCCCGGCGCGAGGCCGTCCACCTCGAGGCGCACGAAGCCCTGCTCCACTCGCACGTCCGGAGCGACGAGCACGGGGTCGGGGCTCGGGGCCCCGCTTCTCCACACCCGCGCCTGCAGCCGCGACGTCCCCGCGTAGCGTGTCCACAGAAGCGCGCCGGTGGGCGAGGCATCCCCGCTGGCGACGCCGAGCGGAAAGGGGCCGCTGGGCAGGGGAGCGGGCGGGCCGTCTCCACATGCGAACAGCGGCAGGGCCGCCGCACCGAGCCCCTGCAATGCTTCGCGTCGCGTCAGCGAGAGCGGCCCGGGAGGGTGGATTGACCCCGGCGTCCGTGACGAAGTCTCATGGGGATGCGTGCTGCGCGGTTTGCCCATCCTCTTCCTCTGCCTGCTGGTCGCATCCGCGAAGGCGGAGCCCCTCCCCGCGGATGGGCCGATTCTGACAGCACCGCTTCTCGCGGACCAAGCGCTGCCACCGGGCCCGGCTGCCAGCTTCCTGCCCCCATGCGGTCCCGGACGTCTCGCATGTCCGTCGAGCGGCGTCGGGCAAACGCTGTTGGTGGGCACTGCGAGTACCGGGTTGCTGGTGGGCTCAGCGGTGCTGGGCATTGCGGCAGGGACGCTGCTGCCCACGTTGCAGTTCAAGGCTGCGGGGAGACCGGACCCGCTCGTCACGGCGCTCGGGATGGGGGTGGGCCTGGGGGTGAACGTGGCTGCTTCGCAGCTCCTGGTGCCCCACGCCGCTCAGCTCGGAGATGACGCGGGCTACGCCGTGGACGTGGCCGAGGCCCGTCATGCCGGCTGGCGCCTCTCGCGCTGGGCGGTGCTCGCAGGGGGCCTGGGTGTGGCCACCCTTGCGGTGGGCGCCGGGATGGAGCGCCGCGAGTTCGGCGCGGGCCAGTCCGTCATGGCGCTGGGCGCGAGCACGGTGGTGCTGTCGGGGCTCGTCTACTTCGGGCTCGAGCTCGCCGGGGTGCTCCACGGCAGCCAGAGCGCGCGGCGGCCGCGTCATGCCGCGGATGCGCTCGCGCTCGACTCCGGGAAGCGCGTCCCGGGGGTGAAGTAGCCTTCATCTCCATGGTGACCAGCAAGGCAACGAGCGTGGAGGCGTACATCGCGGAGCTCCCGGAGGAGCGGCGCAAGGCCATCCAGGCCGTCCGGCGCGTCATCCAGGCGCACCTCCCGCGCGGACTCGAGGAGGGCATGCAGTACGGGATGATTGGCTACTACGTCCCGCTCGACCGCTATGGCCCGACGTACAACGGCCAGCCGCTCGGCGTCGCCGCCCTCGCCTCACGGAAGGGGTACATGTCCCTCTATCTGTCGAGCGTCTACAGCGACCCGAAGCAGCAGCGGTGGTTCGTGGACGAGTACCGCAGGTCCGGCAAGAAGCTCGACATGGGGAAGTCGTGCGTGCGGTTCAAGTCGCTGGACGACCTCCCCCTCGAGCTCGTGGGCGAGGTCATCGCCCGCACGAGCGTCGATGACTTCATCGCGCTGTACGAGCGGCAACGGAGCGCGCAGCGCGAGACCTCCGGGACGAAGCCGCCGAAGAACGCGGCGGCCGGGAAGCCGCGGAAGGGGGCCGCGGCGGGCAGGAGCCCGACGAAGAGGACGGCCACCCGGAGGGCGTCGGGGACGCGCCCCTGATTCGGCGCGCCTGGCGCCGTGGCCTGGGTCATGGACAGCTGGATACGCGCTAGACCTGCGCTTCCTCGCTGCACGCACGCTCGACGCTGCGCCCCCACGCGCGCAGGCTGGAGCGGCACAGCGCACGCTCGAAGAAGTCCCCCTCCGGGCGCAACTTCTCCATGCCACCGCGGGTGAAGTGCGTCTCGAGCATTGGCGCGAGCTGCTCCTCGTACAGCTCCATGCACGGCCGGGGGTGTACGCCGGGCCACGAGTAGCAGGAGGCCACGGCGCGGCGGTGACGCGTGGGAATGACCTCGGGGATGGTCCGCGTCCAGCCGGGGTCCTCCGGCAGGAAGACGAACTGGTCCAGGTCCCCGCGGGGGATGCCTTCCACGGAGCGCACCGTGGGGGGCTGGGCCTCCAGCACGTAGGGGTCCACCACCAGGTCGCAGATGACGGCGTGCGGCGGGAGCCACGCAATCCAATCGTTGGGGATGAGCGGGACGGAGGGGTTGGAGCGCTGGGTGGCGTCCACCAGCACGTCCGTTTTGCGCAGCCGCTCGCGCATGTAGCACCAGTCGCCGGTGAGGTCGCGCCCCACCACCGTCACCTCGACGCCGGGCAGACCGCGCTGCCGGTAGGCCTGGCTGCGCTGGACACTCCCATACTTGATGGCGGCCTCCACCGCGTGCTTGCCCACCATTCCCGCGCCCATCACCGTCACCTTCACCGGCGGCCGGCCCGCATCCCCCAGCGTCGGGTCGGTCCGCTCGAGCGCGCCGAAGGCGGCCTCCAGCCCGTTCCACGCAACCGCCTTCATGTTCTCCACCAGGCGCCGCCCGTCGTCGTCGGCGATGGAGTCGAGGCTGAGGGCGTCCACCCCCAGCTCGGTGAGGCGCCGGATGCGCCGCGGCCGCGTGGGGAAGTGCAGCATGGAGATGAGGGTGGCGCCGCGCTTCAGCCGGGAGAACTCCTCCAGCTCCGGCGAGCGCAGCACCAGCACGACGTCCTGTCGGTAGGCCCGGTCCGCGTCCACCACGTGCACGCCCGGCCCGGCGTAGTCCGCGTCGGTGAGCCCCATGCACGAGCCGATGCCGGACTCGACGTGCACCTCGATGCCGAGCCGGGTCATCCGATGGACGAGCGAGGGGAGGAAGTCGCGCCTCTCCCCCGCCTCCTTGTGCATGCGGGGCAGCCCCAGCGTCAGTGCGTGCTTTTCTTGTACCATCTCGTCACGTCCGCCCGCGCCACCGCGCGCTCGAAGAAGCGGCCCTTCTCGGGGTCCAGGGTTTCCAGCGGCTGCTCGAGCGCCACGCGGACCAGGGGCTCCAGCTGCGGGCCGTACACGTCCATGCACTCGCGCGGGTGCACTCCGGGCCAGGAGTAGCAGGAGAGCGCCACCCGGCGGTGCTCGCGACGGATGCGCGGGTCCATCCGTGTGTAGACGGGGTCTTCCGGGCCGAAGACGTACTGGTCCAGGGTGCCCTCGGGGATGCCCTCGATGCCCTTCACCTCCGGCGGGCTCACGCTGAAGTCGTAGGGGTCCACCGACAGGTCCAGCATCACCGCGTGCTGGGGCAGCGCGGCCACCCACTCGTTGGGGATGACGGGCACGCTCGGGTCCGGACGCTGCGTGGCGTCCACCAGCAGGTCCGTGCCCTCCAGCCGGGTGAGCATGTAGTTCTCGCGGCCGGTCAGGTCGTGGTCGAGCAGCGTCACCTCCACACCCGGCACGCCCGAGGAGGCCAGCTGCTCGCGCAGGCGCGGCTCGCCGTAGCGCGTGGCGGCCGTGGCCGCGTTCGCGCCCACGGCGCCCGAGCCGAGGATGGTGACGCGCAGCGGGCGCCGTCCGGGGTCGGAGAAGCGCCGGTAGGTGCGGGTCAGCTCCCGGAAGGCGGCCTGCACGCCGTTCCACGCCACCGCCTTCAGGTTCTCCACCAGGCGCCGGCCGGCATCGTCCGTCAGTCCATCCAGGCTGACGCCGCGCACTCCCAGCTCGCGCAGCAGCGCCACCCGCCCCGGCCGCGTGGGGTAGTGGAGCATGGAGTAGAGGAGGGTGCCCCGGCGCAGCTGGCGCAGGGCGTCGTCGCCGGGGCAGCGCACCACCACCACCAGCTCCTGGGCGAGGCACTCCGCGTAGCTGCCAAACCGCACCTTGCGCGAAGCCGCCTGGTAGGCCTCCAGGGGGATGCCCATCCCCGAGCCGTAGCCCTCCTCGAGGACGAGCTCGCGGGCGCCCACCCGGTCGAGGAACGCGACGAACGCGGGGAGGAAGTCACGCTTCTCCCCCGCCTCCTTGTGCAAGCGTGGCAGGCCAACGGTCAGGGTCATGGTGTCGGGGACCCGCCCGGGCGCGTCACCCCACGACCCGCGACGGTCCGACACCCCGTGTACCGGCTCGATACTTTGGGGTCAAATCTAATCCCGGCACCTCACCCCCTGCCTGCACCGTCAGCGGCCGAGCGGGCCGCCGACACGGAGGGTGGCCGGCCCCTGTCTCAGGTGCCGGTCTCGGCCTGCCGCGGTGCCATCCACCGCTCGAGCTTCGCCTCCAGCACGTCGAGCGGTAGCGGCCCGTCACCGAGCACCTGCGAGTGGAAGGCGCGCACGTCGAAGCCCGCGCCGAGCGCGCGCTCCGCACGCGTCCGCAGCTCGCGAATCTTCAGCTGGCCCACCTTGTAGGCCGTGGCCTGGCCGGGAATCGCGATGTAGCGCTCGGCCTCGGAGACCTTCTGCGCCTCGCCGGCCGCGGTGTTCGCCGACATGTACGCGAGCACCTGCTCCCGGCTCCAGCCCTTGGAGTGCAGGCCCGTGTCCACGACGAGGCGCACCGCGCGCCACAGCTCCGCCTCCAGCATGCCGAAGTACTGGTAGGGGTCCTCGTACATGCCCAGCTCCTTGCCCAGGGACTCGGCGTAGAGGCCCCAGCCCTCGCTGTACGCGGTGTACCCGCCGAAGCGACGGAAGCGTGGGAGGTCCTTGTTCTCGCGCGCGAGCGTGATCTGGAAGTGGTGCCCCGGGTTGCCCTCGTGCAGGGACAGCGACTCCATGGCCCACTTCGGGCGGGACTTCAGCTCGTAGGCGTTGGCGTAGAAGATGCCGGGCCGTGAGCCGTCCTCGTTCGCGGCCTGGTACTGGCCTCCCGCCGCGCTCTTCTCGCGGAAGGGCTCCACAGCGCGCACCTCGTAGTCGGCCTTCGGGAGGCCCTCGAAGAGGCGCGTGAGGTTGGCGTCCACGCGGCGCTTGATGGTGCCGTAGCCCTGGACGAGCTCCTCGCGCGAGGCCCAGAAGAACTTCGGGTCCGCCTTCACGTGCTTGAAGAAGGCCTGGAGGTCGCCCTTGAAGCCGACCTCGCGCATCACCTTCGCCATCTCGGCGTGGATGCGCTGCACCTCGTCGAGGCCAATCTGGTGAATCTGTGCGGGCGTCAGGTCGGTGGTGGTGATCTGACGGAGGTTGTGGGCGTACCAGGCGGCGCCGTCGGGCAGCGCGTCGAGGCCGACGGTGTCGCGGCACTTCGGCAGGTACTCGTCACGCACGAAGGCGTGGAGGCGCTTGTAGGAAGGCACCAGCTTCTGCTCGATGGCGGTGCGGAACGCGGCGGTGAGGCGCGCCTTGTCCGCGTCACTGAAGTCGGCCGGGAAGGCCTTGACCGGACCCCAGAACAGCGAGTCCTCGGGCTTCTGCACGACGTGCGTGGAGAGCTGCGGGAGCGTCTTCTCCATCAGCACCTTCGGCTGCACGTAGCCCTTCGCCATGCCCTCGCGCATGTTGGTGATGGCCTGCTCCGTCCAGGCCACCAGGCCGTCCACGCGCTTCAGCCAGTCGTCGTAGTCCTTCACCTTCTTGAACGGGTGCAGGCCGTTGCCCGAGCCCATCTGCACGAAGGAGTTCGGCGTCGAGTAGAACTGGTTGAACGGCAGGAGCCAGCCCGGGAAGCGCATCCCCTCGATGGCACGCTCGCGGCCGAGCTTGAAGATGTCGTAGGACAGGCGGTCCTGGCCCTCGAGGAGGGACACGTCGATGTCGCTCACCTTCGCGAGGGCACCGCGCTCGAGCCGCTCGACCTTGGCCCGGTGGTCCGGCGCGATGGTGACGGAGAAGCGGTCGTTGTAGCGGTCATCGCCGATGGAGGTGGCCTCCACGGGATTGAGCTCCAGGCGCGCCTCGAAGTAGTCCTCGAAGAGCGCGTGCAGCTTGCGCGACTCGGCGGCCTTTCGGTCCGGGAGGTCTGCTGTGGGGGCGGTGGCCTGCGGTACGGTCGCGCATGCGGTGACGAGCACCGCAGCGGCGAGAACGGTCAGTCGCGTCATCGTGGATGAGCTCCGTCGGGGAGACGGAGGACGCTAGCCGACGTGAGCTGGGCGCGTCACGTTGCCGGACACCTCGAAAGAGGGGCCTGCACCGCGTCATGCTCGGGCGCTTCGTACCTCCGGTCTTCATGGACGCATGACGTCATGGCTCTGTACCTTCCCCTCACGGAGCGGGGCTCGTGGGCATGACGACGTTCGGAGGTGCGGAAGCGAATCCGTCGCGCCGGCGCTGGTGGGCGTGGATGTGGGGCTGTGGGGTGGTGGCGTACGTCCTCCTCGCCAACTCGGTGGTGGGGGTGGTGTGCGGCGCGCTGTACCGCGCGCGTGGCCTGGAGTCCGCCATGCTCGCGCACGGCACGGCGGATGTATGGCTGCACGTGGTGCTTCCGCTCGCCGTCAGCGTGGTGGGGAGCGCGTGAGACGGGCGGCCGGGTGCGCCGACCTCAGCGGACCTCCCACTGCCGGGGCTCCGCCTCGCTTCGGATGTACCGCTGACCTCCGGAGAGCTCGCCGTAGTAGAGCGCGTCGAGCATCCCGGTCTCGCTCCGGCCGTCGAACAGTCCCACCTCTCCGCTGGCAGGGAAGGTGAGCCCCAGCTCCGCGGCGTTGAAGCGCACCGCCTTCCCCGGCTGCACGAGCCGTGACGGCACGTTGGTCTGCATCGCGCTGCGCAGGTTCGTGGTGAGGACGAGCCCCTGCGTGCTGAGCGCGGCCGCGCCGAGGTTGCGCACCTCCACCCAGCCCGCCGCGGCGTCGAAGGCGCCGAGGACCAGCCCAGGCGCCGGGGCGCGAAGCCGCTCGAGCTCGGCCCGGACGAAGTCGGCCCGCTGCCGGACGAACTCCTGGATCATGACCCGCCCGTAGGCGAAGCGCTCGGGCACCACGTGCGGGTCGCCCACGGTGTGGGGGGCGATGAGCGCGTGCATGGCGTCGATGCGCGGCCCGATGACCTCTGGCCGGTAGAGCTCGTCCAGCGCGCGCTCGACGAGGGCGATGAGCCGTGCGCGCAGCCGCGGGTGGAGCACGATGCGGGTGTTGAGGTTGGAGAAGATGGGCGCCCACCCGCGGCCTGGGAGCTGCACGAGCCGCTCATGGTACTTCAGCGCCACCCACGGGTCGATGAGGCTGAAGCCGACGAGCGGATGGCCGACCTTCGGCGCGTCGCCCACGCGGCCGCCCTTGGCGAAGAAGCGGGCGTCGGCATTGTTCAGGTCCCACGGCACGTAGAGCCAGCGCTGCATGAGCCGGTCGTGGAGGAGGTAGCTCGAGGAGTCCTCGATGACGTTGTTGGCGATGAGCGCGTCCATCACCATGGTGCGCAGGTAGAGCTCGAGCTCCATCTGCCGCTCCAGCGCCTCCTCCAGCGAGGGCTCGGGCGTGTGGTTGAGCGCGTGGAGGAAGGCCTCGAGGTCCTCGTTCCCCTCCAGCTCGTTCGTCTTCTTCTGCCAGGCGCCCTGGTAGGGGGCCCGCCACGTCTTCATCTCGCAGTCCTTGCCCCCGCAGCGGTAGATGGTGGGGTCCGTGTCGGGGAAGGGACGCGCCGCGGCGAAGCGCTTGTCCACGCGCTCCAGGTCCAGGTACACGCCCTGGTACACCCCGTTGATGACCAGCCGCACGTACTTGGCCCGCGGCGCGGGCACCTGCATGGCCGCGAGCAGGTCGTAGCCGAGCTTCTCGGCCATCAGCGAGCTGTCGATCCACTCCGAGAGGAGGTTGACTTTCTGGCGGCCCTCGAAGCGCACGCCGTCGGGGAACTCGACCCGCCAGCTCTTCTTGGGCCAGTCCCGCGAGCTGTTGCCGCGCAGGCGCACCAGGACCGGCTGGCGCACGCCCTGGTGGATGAACTCGGCGGGTGCTCCGGGGTGTCCACGTCGTCGTAGAAGAGCTGGAGCGTCTTAGGGGGCATGACGAGCGCGTACTCCTCCACGCTCGTCTGCAGCGGGGGGAGGACGAAGGGTGCCGCCGGGTCCGGCAGCAGCGGCGAGCCGCCCACCGGCTCGGGCCCCGTGTCCACTGGAGGGGGATTGCGGTCCGCCAGCGTGTCCGGGCCCCCGTCGTCACCCCAGGAGCTCGACAGTCCTCCTCGCTCCTCCGTGCACCCCGTCGAGACCACCATCCCCGCACCGAGCACGCCCCCGACCAGACAGCAGACCAGCGGTCTCATGCAGCCCCCTCCACCCGACTCCCACCCCCACGCCCCGCACTGCCACCGCAGCGAGTGTCCGTGACGCCGGTGTGTCGGAGCGAGGGGTGATGCGAGAGGTAGGGAAGGTGAAGGGCGCGGACCAGTGGTCCCCGGTGTGGCCTCGCATCCACCACGCCCCACTCGCGCGGGGTCAGCGCTCGGCGCGCGCGGCATCCACCAGGTCGCGCGTGTGGTGCAGGAGCTCCGGACCGCCGGGAGCGCCATGCCCCGGGACCACGATTGTTGGAGAGGGGAAGCGCTCGATGACCCGCCGGATGGCAGCGCTCCAGCTCGCGACATCCGCGTCCGCGAGGTTTCCCAGGCCCGTCGAGCCGCCCGCCCGGACGAAGCACCCGCCGAACAGCACGCCGTGCGACGGGAGCCAGACGACCACGTTGTCCGGTGCGTGGCCCGCCCCGGGGAAGAACACGCTGACGCGCTCGCCGCCGAGGAGCTCGAGCTCGCCGGTCGGTTCCAGCGGTGTCGCGGTGAGCGGTGAGCCGCTCTGCGAGGCCCGCTCGATGGTGAGGGGGAGCGCCCGGATTGTTGCCCCGGCTGCAGTGACGACCTCACTCCCACCCATGCGGTCGTCGTGGGCGTGCGTCACGATGACCTCGCGCACCTCGGCGCCGAGCGCCGTGCGGACCCAGTCGAGGAGCACCCGGGTCTGCTCCGGGGTCCACGCCGTGTCGACGAGCAGGATGCCGCCTGGCGCACGGACGACCAGGCCGCTGGACGGGAACAGCCCGACGCCGGGCAGATCCTTGTGTGAGACGTGGAGCCACACGTCGTCGGTGAGCCGTCGCACCTCCAGGGCGTGTCCCAGCTCGATGCGCGAGGGCAGCGTGTCCGGAGTGATGGCGGTCCTGGTCGTCTCGACCGGACGGGCAGCACAGGCACAGAGCACCCCGGCGAGGAGAGCTGCGCTGAATCGAATCTCGGGCATCTCGCATTCACTCCGATGCGGCCCGGGCGGCGAGCGCGCGGGCCGGGAGCATACGGGCACGAGTGTGCTCAGGCACCTCTCTCCTGCCGGGCGCCGGCGGGAGAGGTCTCCACGAATGCGCAGCGTCCGCGGGGCCACGTCGGTGGCCGGATGCTCCGTCCACGGCCGAGCGGCCGCTGCGACTCTCGCGGGCCCGTCCCTACGCGGCCTGACCGCCCGGCTGCCCCATGGACGCCATCCGGCGCTGCATCTCCTTCTTGGAGACGTCCTCCTTGTGCGTCATGAGGGTCCACTCGTTGCCGAAAGGGTCCACCACGCGGCAGCTGCGGTCTCCCCAGAACTGGTCCGTCGGAGCCTCCTTCGACTTCGCGCCCGCGGCGACGGCCTTCTGGTAGACCGCGTCGCAGTCCTTGACGTAGAGGGACAGCCGCGCCTTCGCCGTCGGGAAGCCCTCCTGCTCGTCCGAGAGCATCAGCACCGCCGGTCCGAAGTTGAGCTCGGCGTGCGCAATCTTGCCGCCGGGCATGGGCATGCGCATGCGCTCCTTCGCGCCGAAGACGCTCTTGTAGAAGTCGATGGCCTCGCCGCACCTGTCGACGATGGTGACCGGGGATAGAGGCGGATAGCCCTCCGGAATCGGCTTCACCTTCTTCGGTGCCACGCGCTTCGTCTTCTTCTGCGCTGCGCGCGTGGCGCGCTTTGCCTTCTTCGCTGCCATGGACGACCCCCTCGTGAAAGGACGACTGCTTGCAGGACTCCAGCGTCCGTCAGCTGCGCGGTCGGACGCCCCCCGAAGGCTATGTGGGCGCGGCGCCTCCGCGTCAATGGGTGATGCGAGTGGACGCTCGCGGAGGAAGAAGTGGAGCGGGCGGTTTCATTCGCGTCACGTGGCTTCACGCCTCCTGGGGCAAAGGCGGCGCCGGCGCGTCCTCCCATACCGGAATCCATTCCGCCCCGAGCGTGCTGTCCCAGAAGAGGAGCCACGAGCGCCGTGGCGCCCCTTCGCGCTGGAGCACGTCGCGCATGACAGCCATGGCCCGCTCCACGTCCGCCAGCGCGAGGTCCACGTACGCATAGCGCAGCCCTGCTCCCCCGCCGATGACGCGGCCGAGCCTGTTGGGGATGAGCACCGCGTCCAGGGCCCGCTCCACGTCGCTGCGGTCCTTCAAGCCGCCGTGGCCGAATCCGCCGCTGCCTTCCAGCTTCAGGTAGCAGAACGTCTCTCCGTGACGGGAGAAGCGCCGTGAGGAGAAGGGGCGTGGGGCGTGCGCGCTCGTCCAGAGCTCCGGAGCCAACGTGCTGGCAACGAAGAGGTCCATGCGCGCGGGATAGTCCAAGGCCTGGATGGGCTTGAGCTCGAAGTGGGTCCAGCCGGCCCCCTCGCCGCGCGCGTGGAAAGGCTCCTCGGGGAGCCGCGCGTCCAGCTCCTCGAGGCGCACGCCGACCTCACGGGCGAGCGCCCCGAGGGGCATGCCCTCACCGCGCTCCTCCACGATGAGAGTGCCCACACGTGTCTCGAGCAGCTCCTCGCCGAGCAGGCTCTCCGTCACGCCCACGGCGGTGGCCTCGAGAGCTGCGTCGCTCGGGCGGCGGCGGCCGTGCCGCCAGGGGCTCCGCGACCGTGGCGAGTACGTGATGTCCACCGTGCCATCCGTGTTGCACGTGACGCGTGCGTGGTAGCCGGAGAAGTCCACGCCGGTGCGCGCGTTCACCGAGCGCAGGGCGAGCCCCGGCTCCTCGGGCTGGCGCCAGCCGTGGAGCTCCCAGCCGGGAAGGGCCGGAGCGCGGGCGAGGAGCACGTCCAGCAGCGGGCGCAGGTGGAGCTCGGAGCCGTGTGTGAGGACGAGCCTGTGCCCTCCACCCGGCACGGGTCCGAATTCCCACAGGAGCGCGGGGTGGACGGGGTCCAGGTGCTCACGCACCCAGGCGGCCAGGTCCCAGTGCTCCCTGCCAGAGAAGAGCGCGTCCAGTCGCGGGGCCTGCCGAGCGAACGCGTGCCACCATGCGTCCATGCGGGCAAGGACTGCCTGGCG